>JABWAY010000021.1 GCA_013360825.1 Candidatus Brocadiia bacterium
GGTGGCCAGGGCGCCGCGGGCGCAGGCGCCGAGGAGCACGTCTTCGGGGCGCAGGAGGCTTTCACTGGCCCCGTTGCGCCGGAGCAGGTCGGCGGCGCGATCGTCTCCGAGGGCGACGGCGAGCCCGAGCGGGGTCTGGCCGCTGCGCGTCCGGGCGTCCGGGTCGGCGCCGTGGCGGAGGAGAAGTCTCAGGGTCGCCGGGGAGCGGCCGTGCCGGACCGCGCGGTGCAGGGGCGTCTCCGCATCGGGTCCGCTGCGGACGTCCGGGTCCGCGCCGTTCTCCAGGAGCCAGCGCACGCCGCGCCCCGACGTCCGGGTTGTCGGGTGGCTCTCCGGGTATCCCATCAGGAAGTAGAGCGGGGTGTTGTTCCACGGCTGGAACGGGCCCGAGAGGTCGGCGCCGTGCTTTTTCAGGAGGGTGAGGCAGGCGAGGTGAAAGTGTTCAGCGGCGTGGTAGATCGACTCCCCGTCGTCCGGGTCCGCACCCGCTTCGAGAAGGACGCGTGCGATCCCCGGCTGGTCGGTCTCCCCGGTCGCGCCGTAGAGCGCGGTCTGGGGGCTGTCGGGCCATTCCGGGTGGCGCCAGGACGTGTCCGGATCGGCTCCCGCCTTGAGAAGAAGGCGGACGACGCGGATGAATCCAAGGCGCCGGCGGGGCTGGACTCTGTGAAAGCGGGAGAAGGCCGCGTAGAGGAGCGGGGGGAAATTGCGCGGCCCCCCGGCCCGGCGTGCGAGCGCGGGGTTCCGGCGGAGGAACGCCGCCACGGCCCGGTCGTCGCCGGCCGCCGCCGCCGACCAGATCGTGTCGGCGGCGCCGGGGAGGTGGGGAAGCGCTTCGGCCGGGCGGTCCGAGAGTGCGGCCTTTGCGAAGAGATCTGCGGGGGAGTCGCCCATGTCAGGGGAGCCGGAGCGGCAGGGAGCGGAGCCGTTTTCCGGTGAGCGAGAAGACGGCATTCGCGACGGCCGGGGCGATCGGGGGAACGCCGGGCTCGCCGACGCCGCCCATCGGTTCGGTGCTGTTCACGATGCGGACGGTGACTTCGGGCATGTCCGAGAGGCGCAGGATCGGGTAGTCGTGGAAATTGGACTGCTGGACCTGCCCGCGGTGCAGGGTGATTTCGCCCCGGAGCGCGGCGGTGAGGCCGAAGACGATTCCCGACTGCATCTGGGCCTCGACGCCGGCGGGGTTGACGACGGGGCCGCAGTCCACGGCGCAGGCGACCCGGTGGACCCGGATGCGGCCTCCCTCGAGGGAGACTTCTGCAGCCTGGGCGACGAACGACCCGAACGACTCGTGGACGGCGAGCCCGGCGGCGCGGCCTTCGGGGAGCGGACGGCCCCACCCGAACGTCTCCGCGGCGAGGTTCAGGACGCCGAGGTGGCGCGCATGGTTCCGGAGGAGAGAGCGGCGGTATTCCAGCGGGTCGATCCCTGCCGCGTGGGCGAGTTCATCCAGGAAGGACTCCACGACGAAGGCGGTGTGAGAGTGGCCGACGGAGCGCCACCAGAGCACCGGGACGGGCCCGACCGGGCTGTGGAGCCCGACGCGGAAGTCCGGGATGCCGGCGAGGTAGGGGGAATTGGCCGCGCCTTCCACGGAGGTTCCGTCGACGCCGTCCTGGATCATCATGGCGAAGGGCGTCCCCGCGATGATCGACTGGCCGACGATGGTGTGGGACCAGGCGGTGGGAAGGCCTCCCGCCCCGAGCGCGGCGCGGAGGCGGCTCGCCCACATCGGGCGGTAGTATCCTCCGCGGATGTCGTCCTCCCGCGACCAGGCGACCTGGACCGGCCCGCGGACGCGCTTTGCGATCTCGCAGGCTTCGGCGACGAAGTCCGCGCGGGGATTCGCCCGGCGCCCGAACCCGCCGCCGAGCCAGGGGGTGTGGAGCCGGATTTTCGAGGGATCGAGTCCGAGCACGCGCGCCGCGGCCGCGACATCCGTCGTCGGCATCTGCGTCCCGGTCCAGATGTCGCAGGCGGTCGGACCGAGCTCCACGGTCACGTTCAGGGGTTCCATCGGAGCGTGGGCCAGGTAGGGAACGTCGTACTCCGCCTCGATGATCTTCGCAGCCTTCCCCAGCGCAGCTTCGGCGTCTCCCTTCGCCGCGGCCTTGAGGCCCGGGGTTCTGGCGAGCGCGCGGTACTCCTCGAGCAGGGTGCGGGTCGACACGCCCGCGCCGGGGCCGTCCTTCCAGGTCACCTCCAGCGCCGACACTCCCCGCCAGGCCGCCCAGGTCGATTTCGCGATCACGGCGACGCCGGAAGGGACGGCGACCACGTCCACGACCCCCGGGGTGGCTTTCGCCCGCGCCGGGTCGAAGGAGGCGACGGTGCCGCCGAAGTGGGGCGGGCGGGCGACGGCGGCGAACACCTGTCCCGGCCTGCGGACGTCCAGGCCGAAGACGGCCCTGCCGGCGGACTTGTCCGCCCCTTCGAGCCGTTTTGTCGACTTCCCGATCAGGGTCCAGTCCTTCGGGGCCTTGAGCGCCACGGAATCCGGCGGGGTGCGCCGGCCCGCGGCGGCTGCGAGCGATCCGAAGGTCGCGCGGCGGTCGCCGGCCAGCACGACGCCGTTCTCGACGCGACAGTCGGAGGCCGGGATCCCCCAGGCCTCCGCCGCCGTCTCGACGAGCATGACACGCGCGGTCGCGCCGGCTTTCCGCATCTGCTCGAAGGACTCCCAGGTGGAGGTGGACCCTCCGGTGACCTGGATCCCGAAGGCGGTGTGAAAGTACGCCGGGGCGGCGGGGGCGTGCTCGACCCGGATCCGGGACCAGTCGCAGCCGAGTTCCTCCGCGACGGCCATGGGCAGGGAGGTCGAGATTCCCTGCCCCATCTCCGCGTGCTTGAGCAGGATCGTGACGGAGTCGTCCGCGGCGATCCGGACGAACGCGTTCAGGACGCCGTCGGGGCTCTCTTCGCCGGCCAGGAGCCGCCGCCCCCCGCCCGGCAGCGCGAATCCGACGACCAGGCCCCCTGCGGCGGCGAGTCCCGTGGAGATGAAATCGCGGCGTGAGACCGTGCGCGGTGTGGTCACTTGGTCCTCCCGATCTCGGCGGCCCGGCGGACGCCCGCGAGAATCCGCCCGTACGTCCCGCAGCGGCAGAGATGGCCGTTCATTCCCGAGACGATCTCCGCATCGGTCGGGGAGGCATTCTTCGCCACCAGCGCGGCGGCCCCCATGACCTGCCCGGGCTGGCACCACCCGCACTGCACGACGTCCAGCTCGTGCCACGCGCGGAGAACCGGGTGCCCCGGATCCGCCGCGAGCCCCTCGATCGTCGTGACCGACTTCCCCTCCACCGACGACATCATCGTCGTGCAGGAGCGGACGGCCTTCCCGTCCACGTGCACGGTGCAGACGCCGCACTGGGACATCCCGCAGCCGAATTTCGTCCCCGTCAGCCCGAGCGTGTCCCGCAGGACCCACAGAAGCGGCATCTCCGGAGCCACATCCACGTCCTGTTCGCGACCGTTGACGGTGAGTTTCACGGGACCTCCGGAAAGCGGGCGTTCCCCCGATCAGAGCCTGCCCGCACGGCACTGTCCAGCCACAATTCCGCCCCCCGCCCCCGCCGCGCACGAATCACGCGCGGCGGCGCCCGCCCCGCATTAGAATCCCCGGCTTCCTTCCACACCCCCCGAAAGGACCCCGCTCATGCGCCTCCTCTCCGCCCTGTCCCTCGCTTCCATCCTGGCCCTGGTCGCAGCCGGTTGCGGTTCAGGAGGCGACCCGGCCCCGAACGGCGGACCGGGAGGGGACCGGAAGCCGTCCAACCCCTGGGATCTGTCGGCGGGCGTCCACCGGCGCGTCCTCCCCAACGGGCTGACGGTGCTGATCCGCGAGAAACGGAACGCCCCCGTCGTCACCTGCGAACTCGCGTTCAAGGTCGGCGCGTGCGACGAGCGCGACTCCGAGCGCGGCCTCGCGCACTTTCTCGAACACATGCTGTTCAAGGGCTCGACCTCCTTCAAGAAGGGGGAGATCGACCGTTTCACGGCCTCCAACGGCGGGCAGAACAACGCCTACACCTCGCGTGACATGACCGCGTATCACTTCACGATGCCCTCCTCGGGGCTGGACGCGGCGCTGAAGATCCTGAAGGAGATGCTCGGGGAGTCGACGCTGGACGAGGTGGAGTTCGAGAAGGAGAAGGGACCGGTGCTGGAGGAGCTGCATGCGGGCGAGGACAACCCGTGGAGCCGGCTCTGGGAGGCGACGCAGGCGAAGGTGTTCACGGCGCATCCCTACCGGCATCCGGTGATCGGGTACGAGGACGAGATCATTGCGATGAAGCGGTCGCAGATGAAGGACTTCTACGACCGGTACTATCGCGCCACGAACGCGGTGCTGGTGATCGTGGGCGACGTGGACGCGGCGAAGACGATGGTGAAGGTGGAGGGGATGTTCGGCGGGATCGCGAAAGGGACGCCGGTGCCGCCGATGCCGATCGTCGAGCCGGCGCAGGCGGCGGAGATCCGGCACGAGGTCACCGAGGATGTCGAGGTGGACCGGGTGATCCTGGCCTGGCGCGGCCCGAAGGCGGGGGAGCACGACGACGACATCCTGGACATCGCGAGCTCGATCCTCGGTTCGGGGCGGCTGGCGCGGCTTCATCAGCGGCTGGTGGAAAAGGACCGCGTGGCCTCCGGGATCGGCGTCTCGAACTACTCCGGGCGCTTTCCGGGGACGTTCATCGTCGAGTCGGAATCGCTTCCCGGCGTCGACCGGAAACTGATCGAGTCGGCGATCGACGAGGAAATCCAGCGGCTCGCGTCGGAGGGGCCGACGGAGGCGGAGCTGGAGCGTGCGAAGACGATGACGATGGCCTCGTTCGTGTTCGAGGCGGAGAGTTCGGCGCAGCTGGCGGACATGATCGCGCGGTTTGCGTGCACGCAGACGCTGGAGCATCTCGGGTCGTACGTGGACCGCCTCCGGGCGGTCACGGCGGCGGATGTCCGGGGTGCGCTGAAGAAATACCTCCGGAGGGAAGCCCGGACGGTGGTCTGGTCGATCGCCGGCGGGGAGGGCGGAGGGGGCGGGGGCAAGCGATCCGCGGCGCCGAGGCGGCACGGGAAGGAGCCGGTGAACGCTTCGGCCGGCGGGTCCGCGGTCTCGCTGACCCAGACGCGCCGGGTGGTGCTCGACAACGGCCTGATCCTGCTCCTGCTCGAGAATCACGACCTGCCGATCGTGTCGGTGCAGTCGTTCTCGCGCTCCTCCTCGATCTACGAGACGGAAGATCAGGCCGGCCTCGCAAATCTCGTCGGCGCCTGTCTCGAGGACGGGACCGCCACGCAGACGGCCGACCAGATCGCGCTGGCGATCGAATCGGTCGGCGGGCGTCTGGGGACCGGCGCGACCGGGGTCGAGCTGTCCCTGCTCGCGAAGGACTGCGACCTCGGCCTCGCGATGGCGATCGACCTCCTCCAGAACTCGACCTTCCCGGAGGAGATGGTGGAGCAGCGGAAGGCGATCATCGCCAACGGAATCATCGGCCGCCGGGAGCAGCCGGCGGACCAGGCGTCGGCGGCGTTCAACGAGGTGGTGTACGGGAAACATCCGCTGCACCGCCCCGGAGACGGGTACCTCGATACCGTCCAGTCCCTGACGCGCGAGCAGTGCATCGCCCACCACCGCAGGTACTTCATCCCCAACAACACCGTCCTCGCCGTCGTCGGCGATTTCGACACGGCCCGCGTCGAGGCCCGGATCCGGGAGCTCACGGCGGGCTGGAAGATGCAGCTGCTGGACTTCCCGGCGATGCCGGAACTGGAACGCGCCCGGACGTCGGGCCAGAAGGTGCTCCAGCTGCCGCGCTCCAAGCAGGTCAACGTCTTCGTCGGCCACCTCGGGATCCGCCGCGGCGACCCGGACTGGTTCGCGCTCCTCGTCATGGACCACGTCTTCGGCACCGGATCCGGGTTCACCGACCGGCTCTCCCGGACCATCCGCGACGAAATGGGCCTCGTCTACTGGGTCGGCGGATCCATCGCCAACCGCGCCGGCCTGGAACCCGGCGTTTTCCGCTGCGGCTTCGGAACCCAGCCCGACCAGAAGAAGGTCGATGCGGCGCTCGCGGTCCTCCGGAAGGAGCTCGACCGGATCCGCACGGAAGAAGTCCCGCCCGAGGAGCTGGGGATCGCGAAAAACTACCTGCTCGGCTCGTTCACCTTCCAGTTCGAGACCAATTCCCAGCTCTGCGACCGCCTCGTCTACTGCGAACGCTTCGGCGTCGGGTTCGACTACGCCGAGACCTACGCGAGGAACGTCCGGGCGGTGACCGCGGCCGACATCCTCCGGGCGGCGAAAAAGCACCTCGACCCCGCGGCGCTCCTGACCGTGATCGCCGGGCCGGTGGACGAAGCCGGGAAGGTCCAGATCAAAGACAGGTAGCCGGTGGGGCCGGCGGAGCGGGCTCGGGGCCCCGGTCAGACCTGCGGGGCCCCGCCGCTCAGAACCGGAACCCCACGAACACTCCCAGCGTCCAGTAGTCGAGATCGATCCGGCCGTGGTACTTCCCGGCCAGGTTGTCCTCGATGTCGAGATCGTTGTTGATCCAGTTGTAGATCGCCTCGACCCCGAACACCACCCGCGCATCCCGCGGACCGATCGCGAGCCCGAGCCCGGCCCGGGCCAGCCAGCTCCCGCCACGGTAGCGGACGTCGATCGTGGAACTCCCCGACTCCTTGACCCGGATGTTGGCGTACCCGGCTCCCAGAATCAGCTCCGGCCTGATCCAGGGGACGGGCCACGGGATCGTTCCGTCGATGTTCGTGATGTCGATCCGCAGGTCGAGCGAGACCGGCACGATCCGCATCGACCCGATGTCCACATCGCCCGTTCCTCCCGCTCCCTCCGCCTCGACCCCCGTCTTCAGGTAGTCCGCGCCGATCTGAAGCTCCGCCCAGGGGCTCACGCGGAAACCGAGCCGCGCCCCCGCCGTCCACGTGTTGTCGATGGCGTCCTGTTCGCCGAACCGCGCCCAGGCGCCGTGGAAGGTGAGGGAGAAGCGATTGGGAATGTACGAGTCGTCCTCAACCTCGACATCCGGCGGATCCTCGCCCGCGCGCGCCAGGGCGGGGGCGACGGCGAACGTGCAGATCAGCGCGAGCGCGGACAACCGGTGAGTGAGCATGGGGGGAGTGTAGATGCGGGCTGTGGGGACGCAAGGAGTGGATCGAGGGGGTGGCCACGGATTCCGGACGGTCCCGACGGGCGTGCGGGGGCCCTTCCGGATCCGTGGTGACCTGGACCCCCGATCGAGTGTCCGGACGGCCGACCGGTCGCAGAATTCCTTGCACCCCCCGGTTCAGGGATCTAGCATACGGCGTTCGGCGGGAAGCGCTTAATGCGCTTCGTAAACCCCGGCACCATATGAGGTTGCGATGAGAGCAAAGCTGGCGCTCGAAGACGGAACCGTCCTCACCGGCGCCTCGTTCGGCGCGGAAGGCGAACGCTTCGGCGAAGTCGTCTTCAATACCTCCATGACCGGATACCAGGAGATCCTGACCGATCCGTCCTACCGAGGCCAGATCGTCACCATGACCTGCCCCCTGCAGGGCAACACGGGGGTCAACCCCGAGGACATCGAGGCCCGCGGACCGCACGCAGAGGGATTCGTCGTGCGCGAGTCCAGCCGCGTCCGCAGCAACTACCGGTCCACCGAGGACCTGGCGACCTACCTCAAAAAGTCGGGCGTCGTCGGCATCGAGGGAGTCGATACCCGCCTGATCACCCTTCGCCTCCGCGAACACGGCGCCCTCCGCGGCGTCATCTCCACGGTCGACCTCGACGACGCTTCCCTCATCGCCAAGGCGAAGAACGCGCCGCCGATGTCGGGGCGCGACCTGGTGAAGGAGGTCACGCAGAAGGAAGCGTCGGTCTGGACGGAGCGGACCGAGGGGCCGCTGGCTCCCGCGGCTCTGCCCCCCGCGGCGCCGGACACCTTTCATGTGGCGGCGATCGATTTCGGGGTGAAGTACTCCTCGCTCCGGCACCTCGCGCGGCTGGGGTGCCGGCTGACGGTGCTCCCCGCGACGGTCACCGGGCGGCAGGTCCTCGACCTCAAGCCGCACGGGGTCTTTCTCTCGAACGGCCCCGGCGACCCCGCGGTGCTCGACTACGCCCACCGCACCGTGCGCGAGATCGCCGGCAAGGTGCCGATCTTCGGCATCTGCCTCGGCCACCAGATTCTCGGGCACGCCCTGGGCGGGAAGACGTTCAAGCTGAAGTTCGGGCACCACGGCGGGAACCACCCGGTCAAGGACCTCCGGACCGGAAAGGTCGAGATCACCGCGCAGAACCACGGGTTCGCGGTCGACCCGGACTCCCTGGCCGGCACGGGGCTCTCCGTGACGCACCTCAACCTGAACGACCAGACGGTCGAGGGAATGGCCCACTCCTCGCTCCCGGTCTTCTGCGTCCAGTACCACCCCGAGGCCGGCCCAGGCCCGCACGACTCCCTCTACCTGTTCCGCGACTTTATCAAGCTCATGAAGGACGGCGGCCGATGAGCGTGAGCTGCGTGATCGGCGCCCAGTGGGGCGACGAGGGGAAAGGGAAGATCGTCGACCTGCTGGCTGCGAAAAGCGACATGGTGGTCCGCTACCAGGGGGGCGGGAATGCCGGGCACACCGTCGTGGTGGGGAAGCGGAAGTTCGTGCTGCACCTGATCCCGAGCGGGATCCTTCACGGGCGCGAGTGCGTCATCGGGAACGGGGTTGTCGTCGACCCGGAGCAGCTCTTTGCCGAAATCGCGGACCTGGAGGCCAAGGGGATCCGGGTCCGGGGGAAGCTGTTCCTGAGCGACCGGGCGAACATCGTTTTCCCCTACCACAAGGCGCTGGACCGGGCGTCGGAGGCCGCGCGCGGCGAGGGGAAGATCGGGACGACCGGGCGCGGGATCGGGCCGTGCTATGCCGACAAGTACTCGCGGAGCGGCATCCGCGTCGTGGATCTCTACGACCGCGAACTCTTCGAGTCCCGCCTGCGCGCCAACGTCGCGGAGAAGAACCGGATGCTCGGCCTGCTCAACGCCCCCCCGCTGCAGTTCCGGGAGGTGTTCGCTGAAGCGACGGCGTGGGCGAAACGCCTGAAGCCGATGGTTTCGGACACCGTGACGCAGGTGAACGACGCGATCGACGCCGGCCGGGACGTGATGTTCGAGGCGGCCCAGGGGGCGCTTCTGGATATCGACCACGGCACCTACCCCTACGTGACGAGTTCGAACAGCGACGCGACCGGGGTTTCCAGCGGAGCGGGGGTGCCGCCGGGGTGTGTGAAGACGGTGATCGGGGTTGCGAAGGCCTACACGACGCGGGTGGGGAGCGGGCCGTTTCCGACGGAGCTGGACAACGCGCTCGGTGCGGAGATCCGGCGGATCGGGTCGGAGTTCGGGGCGACGACGGGGCGTCCGCGGCGGACGGGGTGGTTCGATGTGGTGGGATGCCGGCACGCGATCCGGACGAGCGGCGTGACGGAGCTGGCGATCACGAAGATGGACGTGCTGGACGCCTTCGACACGATCCGGATCTGCACGGCGTACCGGTACCGCGGGAAGACGCTGACCAGTTTCCCGGCCGACCTGCGGACGCTCGAGAATGCGCGTCCCGTCTACCGGGATTTCCCCGGGTGGAAGACCGCCACGACCGCCGCGCGGCGGCTCGGGGACCTCCCGGCCGCGGCCCGGGGCTACCTGAAGGAGCTGGAGAAACTCCTCCGCTGCCGGATCTCGATGGTCAGCGTCGGCCCGGAGCGCAACCAGACCGTACTGACCGGAGGGAAGCTCCAGTCCGCGACGCGGTGAGCCGCGGCGGACCGGCCTCCATGAAACCCGCACCGTCCACCATCCCCCGCCACATCGCCATCATCATGGACGGGAACGGGCGATGGGCGCAGCAGAAAGGGCTGCCGCGCCATAAAGGACACGAGGCGGGGGCACGGACCGTCCGGCTGATCACGGAGGAGTGTGCCCGGCTCGGCGTGGAGCGGCTGACGCTCTACGCGTTTTCGGCGGAGAACTGGAAGCGTCCGCAGCGCGAGATCGACTTCCTGATGAAACTGCTGCGGCGGTATCTGGCCGGCGAGCGACCGACGCTGATGAAGAACGGGATCCGGTTCAGCGCCATCGGGCGGCTCCATGAACTGTCCCCCGAGGTGATCGCGGAGCTGGAGAAGACGCGGGCGCTGACGCGCGAGAACCCGAAGATGCTGCTCGTGCTCGCGCTCAATTACGGCGGGCGCGGGGAGATCCTCGACGCCGCCCGCGCCTTCGCCGGCGACGCGCTCCGGCGCGGGAAGGTGCCGACGCTCACGGAGGACGAATTCGCCGGGTACCTCTACGACCCGGCCGGCAAGAACGTCGACCTCCTGATCAGGACGGGGGGGGACCACCGGATCTCGAACTTCCTCCTCTGGGAGGCGTCCTACGCCGAGCTCTGGTTCACGAAAGCGTTCTGGCCGGATTTCGGCATCGAGGAACTCCACCGCGCGCTGGCGGACTTCGCCGGCCGGGACCGGAGATTCGGGGGGCTGGGCGAACGATGAGGGCCCGCCTGCTCACCGGCATCCCGATGGCGCTCGCGACGCTGGGGCTCCTCTACGCGGACTTCGCCCGCGGCGGGTTCCCCTGGGGACTCTCCGTCCTGTATATCCTCGGGCTCACCTGGGGGATGAAGGAATACCTCCAGCTCCAGTCCCTCGCCGGGGTCCGCCTGCCGCGCGTGATGCTCTGCGGCATCACCGCGCTCCTCAGCTCCGCTCACATCCTCGAGATCCACCAGGCGCGCCCCCTCCTGCCCGCGGACCTGTCGCTTCCCGACGCCCTGCTCGTCACGACCATGGTCGCCTGGATGTGCTACGAGGTCGTCCGCGGAGAGGCGGACCGGTTCCGCCACATCGCCGTCCTCTTCCTCGGACTCTTCTACATCTGGGTTCTCGGCTCGTTCTCCATGAAGCTCCGCCACCTGCCGCGGATCGGCGAGGCCGCCTTCCTCTGGTGGATGGTGGCGAACAAGACGACCGACGCGTGGGCGTATTTCACCGGAAAGGCCTTCGGGCGGCACAAGCTGATCCCGAAGGTCTCGCCGGCCAAGACGGTCGAGGGGGGGATCGGGGGACTGGTCCTCGGGTGCGCCAGCGGGCTCCTCGTCTGGTGGTTCACGCCGCTCCGCCAGGAGATCCCGCTCGTTCTGTTCATCCCGCTGTCCCTGCTCTCCCAGGTGGTCGGGCAGTTCGGGGACCTGGTGGAGAGCCTGCTCAAGCGGCACGTGACGGCGAAGGACTCGGCCGCGCTCCTGCCGGGGCTGGGCGGCGTGCTGGATGTGATCGACAGCCTGCTGCTGTCCGCACCGGTGACGTACTATGGGATCGTGATCGCGATCCGGTTGAAGGGAAACCTGTAAGGGAGGGCGCGTGTCTCGCATCGAGAAAAGCCTGAGCGTGAACGGCCGCGACGAGCTGATCGGCCTGCTCGGCGCGGGGGACCGGCACGCGCGGGCGGTCCGGGACGGGTTCGGCGTGAACATCTTCGCCAAGGGCGGCGAGGTGAAGATCGTCGGACAGGCTCTCAAAGTCGAGAAGGCGCTTCGGGTCCTCGACCGGATGCTGGTGCGGGTGCGGGACGAGGGGTGGATTCCCGTGGATGCGGTGGCGGACCTCGTGGCGGAGGAGGGGGAGACCGGGGTGCGGCAGGCGACGACGCCGGGAGATCCCGGGGTGGAGTTCATCGAGCGTCGGCGCCCGCGGGACCTGGAGGTCTCGCGCCGGGGGGCGAAGTTCGGTCCCCGTTCGGGCGGGCAGGGGGAGTACATCGAGGCGATCCGGCACCACGACATCACGTTCTGCATCGGGCCGGCGGGGACGGGGAAGACGTACATCGCCGTCGCCATGGCGGTCGAGGCGCTGCGCGGCGGCCGGGTCCGCCGGATCGTGCTCGCCCGCCCCGCGGTCGAGGCCGGCGAGCGGCTCGGGTTCCTTCCCGGCGACATCCAGGCGAAGGTCAATCCGTACCTGCGGCCGCTCTACGACGGCCTGAATGCGATCCTGGACACGGGCCAGCTGAAGAAGCTGCTGGATGCGGAGATCGTCGAGATCGTCCCGCTGGCGTACATGCGCGGCCGGACACTGGACGACGCCTTCATCATCCTCGACGAGGCCCAGAACACGACGCAGGAGCAGATGAAGATGTTCCTGACGCGCATGGGAACCGGGTCGAAGATCGTGGTGACCGGAGACGTCACCCAGGTCGACCTCCCCACGGGCAAGACATCCGGCCTCCTCGAGGCGCAGTCGATCCTCCCCCCCGTCGGCGGGATCGCCTTCCAGTACCTCACGCGCGCCGACATCGTCCGGCATCCGCTCGTCCAGAAGATCGTCGACGCCTACGAGCGGAAAGACGCGGCAGTCGCCCGGAAGAAGCAGGCGCGGCGATAGCCCGGGCCATTTCCTCCCGCCGCCCGTTGCCGCCGCTTCAACATCCCGCGGCAGATTGCCGATAGAAGCTCCGTGAACGCGTCCTCCCCTCCCGCCACCGCTCCGTACCGGCCGCCACCCCGCCCGGGGCTGCCCGTCCCGCCGGGAAGGGGGCGCCACTGGGGGATGGTGGCGCTCGCCGGCGTCGTCTACAGCAGCATGAGCGTCAGCGGGGTCCTGTGGGTCCTGGCGCAGGAGGGACGCCCGATGCTCTGGCGGATCCTGGCCGACGACATGTGGTCCTCCCTCGGGCTCGGAATCGGCTTCGCGACCGCGATCCTCTGGTTCTCCGCCTACGCATCCGAGCGGCACGCCTGGGCCCGCACTCTCGAGGAAGAGTTCGGCATCGCGCTCGGAGGGCTGTCGATCCCCCAGTGCGTCGCGATGGCCGTCGCCTCCGGCATCGGCGAGGAGATTCTGTTCCGGGCAGCCCTCCAGCCCACGGCGATCCGCCTGGCCGCCGGGATCACGCCTTCACCCGCCCTGCAGGGGCTCCTCGGCCTGGTCGCCACCTCCCTGGTCTTCGGCGCCTGTCACTTTCCGTTCCGCCGCAACCTGATCCCCTGGACGCTCTTCACCATCGCCACCGCACTCGGTTTCGGCGGGATTTACCTCTGGACGGGGAACCTGGTCGGGCCGGTGGTGGCCCACGCGCTCATCAACGGGGTCAACCTGTCGAGAATCGCGCGGAAAGGGACGCCGGCGGGGCCGGTCCTGGCGATCCGGACCCGGGGACGCATGCTCGAGTTCGAACAGCGATGAGTTCCGGCCGGAGAGACGCGGCATGAAACTCCCGGACCGCCTGGTCCTGCACACGCTGCGGCTCCCGCTCGTGTTCCCGTTCGAGACCTCGTTCGGGCGGGTGGAGTCGCAGGACACGATCCTGGTGGAGGCGGTCGGCAACGGGGTCTCGGGGTGGGGAGAGGTCCCGGCCTCGGCGCAGCCGCACTATTCGAGCGAGACGGTCGTCACCGCGGCGTACGTGATCCGGGAATTCCTCGGGCCGATGCTGTTCGCGTCCCGTCCGGCGTCGCCGGCGGCCTGTCCGGCGGTGTTTGCCCGGGTCCGGGGGCACGCGATGGCGAAGGCCGGCGTGGAATCGGCGCTCTGGGACCTGGAAGCGCGCCGCCGGGGGGTGCCGGTCGCGCGGCTCTACGGGGGGACGCGCAAGGAGATCGAGAGCGGCGTGTCGCTCGGCATCGACCCGCTCCGCGCGCTGCTCCGGCGCGTGGAGGCCTTCGCGGCGCGCGGGTACCGGCGGATCAAGCTCAAGATCATGCCGGGGTGGGACCTGAAACCCCTCGCGGCCGCCCGGGCGCTCCTCGGCGACTTCCCGCTGACCGCCGACGCGAACGGCGCGTACACGGCGGCCCAGGCGGCCCATCTCGCGCGCCTCGACCGCTTCCATCTCGACTACCTGGAACAGCCGCTCGGGCACGAGGACCTGGCGGATCACGCGCGGCTCGCGGGAAAACTCCGGACCCCGCTCTGCCTGGACGAGTCGATCGCCTCCCCCGACCTGGCGCGGAATGCCGTCGAGATGAAGGCCTGCCGGGTGGTGAACATCAAGCCGGGACGGGTCGGCGGGCCGACCCAGGCGATCCGGATCCACGACCTCTGCCGGAAGGCCCGGATCCCCGTCTGGTGCGGCGGCCTCCTCGAGTCCGGCGTCGGGCGCCTCCACAACGTCGCCGTCGCGAGCCTCCCCGGATTCACGAAGCCCGGGGACATCAGCGGAAGCGACCGCTACTATGCCCCGGACGTCATCGACGAGCCCGTCGTCGTCTCCGCCCGCGGGACGATCGCCCTCCGGCCGGAGCCCGGCATCGGGGCGGAGGTTCGCCGGGACGTGCTCGTGCGGAGGCGGCTGAGAAGGGAGGTCGTGCGGCCGTGAACGACGCGGAACTCGACCGGCTGTGGAACTTCGGCGATCCCGCCGCGAGCGAGCGGGCCTTTCGGGCGGCCCTCGCGGCTGCGGGAGACTCGACCGAATTCCGGGCGCGGATCCTCTCGCAGGTCGCACGGTCCCTCGGTCTCCAGCAGAAGTTCGACGACGCGCTGGAGGTGCTCCAGGAGGCCGAGGAGATTCTGCGCGGCGCCCCGGACGGGACCGCGGCGCGCGCCCGGATCCTGCTGGAACACGGCCGGGTCCTCAACTCGGCCGGGCGCGACGACCGCGGACGCGCCGCCTTCCTGGGCGCCCTCGACCTCGCCGCGCCGGCCGGCCTCGAATATCTCGCGGTCGATGCCGCGCACATGCTCGGGATCGTCGAGCCTCCCGCCATCGCCCTCGACTGGAACCGTCGGGCCATCCGGATGGCGGAGGAGGCGAAGGATCCCCGGGCCCGGAACTGGCTCGGCCCGCTCTACAACAACACCGCCTGGACGCTGCACGACGGCGGCGACCCCGCCGCGGCGCTCGAACTCTTCGAGAAGGCCCTCGCCTGGCGCAGGGAAAAGCAGGACCCCCCCGGGATCAGGATCGCGGACTGGTGCGTCGCGCGCGCCCTGCGGACGCTCCGCCGCCCCGAGGAGGCCCTGCGGCGACAGCAGGCGCTTCTCGAAGCGCACGCCGCCGCCGGCACCCGGGACGGACACGTCTTCGAGGAACTCGGCGAGTGCCTCCTCGCGCTGGACCGGGGCGACGAAGCCGCCGGGTGGTTCGCGAAGGCGTGGGAAGAGCTCTCGAAGGATCCGTGGCTCAAGTCCCGCGAGGGACCGCGGCTGGAACGGCTGAGGACCCTCGGGCGGATCCCTCCGGGCTGATCAGAGCTGTTCGAAGTGAACGCTGCGCTTGCGCACTTCCTTCATCAGCGCACGGATCTTTTCCTTCAGCTCGACCGGGGAGGCGATCCCGGGAACCTCGAGGCGCGGATGGGTCGCGTCGGTGGAGATGATCGTGACCGTGCCGACGTTGAAGATCCTCTCGATGATTCCCTGCGAGGTCGAGACGTCGTCCACCCGGATCAGCTCCAGCTCCTCCACATCCCGCCCGATCAGGCCGCGCTGGACGAAAAAGCGCTGGGTGGTCAGGCGATACCGGAGCGTCATGCGGCGCCAGAGGGCGGTGGATCCGGCCCAGAGCAGGGGGATCGGGGAGAGCACGACGAAGACCCACACGAACCAGCCCCGGCCGTGGAACCAGCTGTCGCGCCCGGAGAGAAGGAAATAGGCGATCCAGAGGCCCACGAACCAGGCGCCGGCGAGGAGGAACGCGCCGCCGAGCGACCGCGGGCTGTACCGCCCGGTCCAGAGCTCGCTCTCCTTCGACGGCTCCGTCAGCGCCTCCGCCGGCCTGCTGGAATCCGCCGGCGCGATCCCCGGAGGTTTCGACGGACGCGCCGCGCCCCCCTGCGGGGCCCCGCACTTGTTGCAGAACCCGCTTTCCTCGGGAATCTCGACGCCGCATCTGCTGCAGAACATGCGTTCGGCCGGATCAGCGATCCAGGCCCAGCTCCTCGCGGAAGGAGCGCTTGTGCACGCGCTCGATCATGTCGCTCGACTGCCGGATGTACTTCACGATGTCGGACCGTCCCCAGGACGGGTGCGACTCGACCTGGGCCAGAACCTCGTCGAAAACCTCGCGCCGGATCGCCATCCGCTTGCCGATCTTGAGCTTCTTGAAGTCATACCCCAGCTTGCGGGCCGTCCCGAACACCCTGTCCAGCGTCTCCCGGGAGAACCGCTCCCCGGGTTCCTCGCTCAGGATCCTCCGGACGAGCTCCACGTCCATCTTCAGGGCGTCCGCGACATCCTTGAGCGTCCGCGCGGCCATGTCAGGCCCCTCCCGACGAAGGAGAGGACTCGGTCCGCGAGCGCCGGGACTCCTCGTCGCGCAGCCGGGCGAGCTCCTGAAGCGCGGCGGGGTAGTTGGGGCAGAGGCGGACGGCCTCCTCCAGCGCGCGGATCGCCTCGCGCAGGTCCCCCTTCTGCACGAAAATCCGGCTGAGGTTGAAGTACGGGTAGTGCCGCGGGTCGTAGCGCTTCGCATCGATCGCCTGCCGGAGGAACGGGATCGCCTCGTCCAGCTTCCCCAGCTCGATCAGGTAGGCGCCGATGTCGTTGTAGGGATTCCCGTACGCCGGGTCGAGCGCGATCGCCTTCTTGCACTCCTCGATCGCGTCCGGGAGCCGTCCCTGGTAGCTGTAGGTCCATCCGAGAAACGTGTGCGCCTCAGGGAGGGGGTGGATCTCGATGGACTTCCGGTAGAGCTCGGACGCCTTCTCCAGGTCCCGCTGCATCTGGTGGCGGAACGCCTGGTCCAGCCAGAACTCCGCGTGCTCACGGCGATGGATCCCCATGTCAGGCGATCTCCAGGTTTTTCTGGTACGAGCAGAGATTCCGGCAGCCGTCCCGCGTCACCACCACGTCGTCTTCCACCCGCACCGCGCCGACCCCGGGATAATACAGTCCCGGCTCCACCGTGATCACCATCCCGGGCTCCAGCTTCGCCCCGCGGGCACCCATCGGGGGCATCTCATGCACGTCCAGCCCGATCCCGTGCCCCGTGCCGTGGAAGAATCCGACCGGCTTGCCGTCCCGCTTCTCCGTCTTGAACCCGAGATCGTCGAAGGTCTTCTTCACCGCGTTGTGCACCTCGGTCGAGTCGATCCCGGGACGGATCGTCCGGATCGCCGCATCGAACGCCTGCTTCACGGCGGCATCGATCTTCTTCAGCTCCGGCGAGGCCTTCCCTTTCACCCAGGTCCGGGTCATGTCCGCGACGTACCCCGTCTTCATCGAACGCGGAAAGACGTCCACGATGATCGACTCGTTCGCCCGGAGCGGGCCCGTTCCCCGGCAGTGGGGGTCGGTCCCCTGCTCGCCGCACGCGACGATCGTGTGCGTCGCGAGGAGGTCGTTCTCGTAGAGGTGCCCGTCGATGATGCGCTTGACCGCCTCCGCCGTCAGCGGTGCGCCGCGATACCACAGCTCGTTCCCGCGGATCTCCGTCTCCTGGAAGGCCGCCCAGGCCCGCGCGAACGCGTCCTCGGTGTGCCGGATCGACTCGCGGATGTGCCCGATCTCCTCCTCCGTCTTGACCGTCCGCTCGGGAAAAAAAGGATCCTTCCGGTACGTCAGCGGGACTCCCTTGCCGCGCAGCATGTCCGCCATCTGGATCGGGAAGGAGGCGGGAACGATCGCGCGGTCGACGCCGCGTTTCTCGAGGATCCGGGCCACAACGTCGGCGATCGTGTGTTTCGTGAACCCCTCGTCCTTCAGCTCCTTCTCCGCCGCCGACAGGCTCAGCACCTCGTCCACCCGGGCCTCCGTCGCGCCGCGGTTCAGCTCCAGGTCGTTGAGCAGCAGCAGCGTCCGTCCCCCGATTTCCATGTAGAAGACAGGGTCGCCGACCTGGAACCGCGTCCGGTAGAGGAGATTCGCATCCTGGGTGCTGGCGGCGTACATGAGCAGCGCTTCGGGCATGGAAGAACTCCGCAAGGAATGCATCGAAGATATCACCTGCACCGGCCGGGGTCCACGCCGTTTGGAGGGAATGGCCGGGGGGCGCGCGGCGTTGATGCACATGATCGAGCAGGACTGGGCGTTCCTTCCTACAATGCCCGGCTCCACTTTCCGGGGATCCCGATGAGACTGGCCCTCGCCCTGCTGTTCGCGCTCGCCGCGCCTCTGTGGGCGCAGATCGGCGGGGAGGACGCGCAGGCGGAGTTGTCCGGGCGGGTGCTGAAGTTCGAGCCCGCGACGCCCCGGCGCGGGGAGTCGGCGGTCGCGCACATCGAGCTGGAGATTCCGGCGGGGTGGCATGTCTACGGAGCGGTGAACAAGGGGACAAGCGGGGTTCTCACGACGTTCACGCCGAGTTCCGGCCCGCTGCGGGCGGCGGGGGCGGTGCGGGAACCTGCTCCGTCGAAGCACGAGCAGGTGTTCAAGACCGGATATCGCGAGTCGTACGAGTACCACAAGGGGCCGCGGGCGGTCTTCGAAGTCCCGGTGACGGTGACCGGCGACGCGGTCACGGGGGCCAACCCCGTCGTCTTCACGGTCCACCACATGCTCTGCTCGGATGCGCTCTGCCTGGATGCCGCGGACCTCGAGATCCAGGCGGCGCTCACGGTCGCCGAGGGGGATCCCCCGGGAGAGGACGTCGATCCCGTCCTGTCCGGGAGGGTCGTGTCGGTGTCCCCCGCGGAGGCGCGGAGGGGCGAGACCGTCACCGCGAAGGTGGAGATCGCGATCCCGCGCGGGTGGCACATCTACCCGGCGGCCAGGCAGACGGAAGGGCTGCCGACGGAGTTCGGCGTCGCGGTCGGGCCGTTCACCGCCGGTCCGCCCGTCGAGCCGAAGCCGCTCCATCACCGCAAGGAGTACGACAACGGATTCGTGCAGGAGTACGACTACCACGAAGGAACGCTGCTGTTCGAGGTCCCCCTGACGGTGACCGGCGCGGCGGTTCCGGGAGAGGCGGGGTTCGAGCTGGGCGTGAAGCACATGCTCTGCACCTTCGAGGTCTGCCTGGACCCCGCCGTCCTGAGGGTGGCGGGGAAGATCCGGATCCTCGAGGGCGGCGTCGCCCCCCCCGCCGCCGGGGCCGGCCCGGCCGGGACGACAGCGGGCGATAAACCCGGCCTGGCCGCCTTCCTGCTCCTCGCCGTCTCCACCGGGCTGATCACCCTCATCACCCCGTGCGTCTTCCCGATGATCCCGATCACCGTCTCGTTCTTCACCAAGCAGGCCTCGGGAAACCGCGGCGGGACCTTCGGCCTCGCGGCGACCTACGGGATCGGGATCGTCGTCAGCTACACGCTCATCGGCTTCATCGTCTCGACCCTTCTCGGCGAGGACGGCGCGGCGCGGTTCAGCGGCAATCCCTGGGTCAATCTCGCCATCTGCGCCGTCTTCGTCGTCTTCGCGTTCTCGCTCTTCGGCTGGTTCGAGCTGGTGCTGCCCGGAAGCGTCACCGACAGGCTCTCGGCGCAGGGCCGGAGCGGGTTCGTGGGCGCGTTCCTGCTCGGACTGACCTTCGCGATCACGGCGTTCACATGCGCCGCTCCGTTCGCGGCATCGCTGCTCGCGTTCGCGGTCCAGGGAGAACGCAGCTGGGCGCTGCTCGGGTTCCTCGTCTACTCCGCCACGATGGCCGTCCCGTTCTTCCTGCTCGGCCTCTTTCCCAACGCGCTCAAGGCGCTCCCGCGGTCCGGCGGCTGGCTGAACGCGGTGAAAGTGGTGATGGGGTTTGTGGAGCTTGCGGCCGCGTGCAAATTCCTGGCGAATGCGGACAGCGCGTGGCGGTGGGAGCTGGTCTCCCGTTCCGGCGTGCTGGCGTTCTGGGTCGCGTGCTTCGGCACCGCCTCGATCTACCTGTTCGGCCTGTTCCGGCTGGAGCACGACGACGCGAAAGGACATCTCAGCGTCCCGCGCATGCTCTGGGCGGTCGTCCTCGCCACGATCAGCCTGTTCCTGGCGAGCGGGCTGACGGGGCGCCACCTCGGAATCGTCGAGGCCTACCTGCCGCTCCCCGAAAAGCACGCCTGGGTCGCGACGGGCGGCGGGGGAGGGGGCGGCGGCGGCGGCGAAAAGCATGCGGAAATCGACTCGTACTCGGCGGCGCTGGCCGCCGGGAAGTCCCAGAAGCGCCCGATCTTTCTCGAGTTCACCGCGTTCAACTGAACCAACTGCCGCACGCTCGAGAACACCGTGCTGGTCAGCACGGAGGTGACGAAGGAACTGGAGAGGTTCGTGCGGGCGAAGCTGTGGACCGGTCCGGGGGAGGCCAACGCCGATGAGAACAACAGGGCCCGCCTCTCGTACGGAACGGCGGCGCTTCCCCTCCTCGTCCTGCTGGACTCGGACGGAAAGGAACTCGCCCGGCTGCCGAAGCCGGGCCGCGCGAACTTCGTGATCACCGAGGAACAATTGCTGGAAGAGCTCCGGAAAATCCGGTAGATCGATTCCCCCTGCCGCGGGAGATGCGGCGACATCGCGAAAGGAACGGAACATGGGCAATGCGATCGAGCTGGCCGACGACAAATTCGACGCGGCGATCGGTGAGAAGGGCGTGGCCGTGGTGGACTTCTGGGCGACCTGGTGCGGCCCGTGCAAGAAAGTCGGACCGATCATGGAGGAACTCGCGACGCAGTTCGCGGGGAAGGCCCGGATCTACAAGATGGACGTCGACAGCAACCAGGGGGCGCCCGCTCGGTTCGGGGTGATGTCGATCCCGACGGTCGTCTTTTTCAAGGACGGCAAGGAGGTCGACCGCGTCGTGGGAGCCCAGACGAAGCAGGCCTTCGAGGCCAAGGTTACGGCGCTCCTGTAGGGGAACCGCGGCGGGATCGCCGGGCCGATGCCCGGCCCGGCGGCCCCGCGCGCAGGGGAATTCAGGCCCAGGTCACCGGGACCTTCTTCGGACCGCTCCAGGACTCGATCATCACGAACTTCTTCTCGACGCCGTGCTTCCACACGTCGGCCGTGATCTTCACGTCGTCCTTGCAGTACCGGATCAGCGTCTCCCACTCGCCCTTCCGGAACCACTCGATCGCCTGCAGCCCGTGCCCGCTTTTCTTCGTCCCGAGCGTGGCGGCGGCGACCGAGTCAAGTTTCACCCGGTGCCCGAGGATCTTCGTGAGGTCCTCGAGGATGTCGAAGGAGTTCACCGTCGACCAGTCGAGCTTCGTGTAGCGGCCCAGGACGGCGTAGTCGAAGGACTTGTGGTTGAAGCCGATCACGCGCCCGGCGGCGCGGAGTTCTTCGATCAGCGCGGGCGCCTCGTTCTCGCGGTAGACGTGAAACTCGCCGGTGTCCGGGGCGAGCGTCACGCCGACCGACATCCGGAGCTCCGACATCCGGTTGCGGCCGCCGACGTCGTCGAACGAATTCTGGGTTTCCAGGTCGAAGACGATCGTCCGCTGCGTGGAGCGCGGCGCGCCGAACAGAAGTCCCTGGGACGGATCAGCCATGGCGGGCCGTTCTACGCCGGTCCGCGCGGTGCGTACAGGAAAACCCGCCGCCGCGCGGCGCGTTCAGAACGCGACCGTCTCTCCCGCGACGACCCGCCCGCGGTCGTCCAGTTTCACCCGGCACCCGGGCACCTTCGGATCGTGCTCGAAGGCGAGAATCCAGTTCTCACGCGCCGCGCGCTGGAGGACGTCGTGCTTCTCCTGCATCGAGAGCAGGGCATTGAGGTCGTACCCCATGACCCAGGTCACGGGAAGGTGCGTGAGTGTGGGGATGAGGTCGGCGCAGTAGAACAGCGACCCCTCGGGGCCGGTGATCAGCGGAAGCTGCTGGCCGAACGTGTGCCCGTCGCAGCGGATCATCCCCAGCCCGGGGTAGATCTCCTCGGGCCCGTCGATCACCGTCAGCCCGGGGGCGTCGCCCAGGGGGCCGACATGGTCCGCGAGGTAGCTGGCCTTCTCCCGGTCGTGCGGCGTGCGCGCCCAGTCGAGGTTCCTGCTCTGCACCCAGTGCCGCGCCGCGGGGAAGACCAGCTGCGGTTTTCCCGAGGCGTCGAGCCTCGAGAGCCCGCCCGCGTGGTCGAAATGGAGGTGCGTCAGGACGAGATCCGTGACGTCGCCGGGCCTGACCCCGTGCGCGGCCAGCCCGCGCTCCAGGTCCGAGGCGGCGTTGTCGAACCGGAAGATCTCCGCGAGCTTCGGCGTCCACTTGTTCCCCGCGCCGCAGTCGATCAGCACCGTCCGGCCGTGGCCGCGGAGAAGAAGCGCGCGCATGCCGAGCTCGATCCGGTTCCGGTCGTCGGGTGGATTCGTCTTCGACCACATCGTCCAGGGAACGACGCCGAACATCGCGCCGCCGTCGAGCCAGAACCGCCCCGTGTCGACGCCGTCCACCCGCCATCCGCCCAGTGTGAGACTCATGTCGCCGCGTACTCGCAACGGTTCGTGCAGGTTTCCCGGACGGTGACGGCGGTGAGAAGCGGGCAGGCCGGCTTCAGCCGCTCCCAGATCCAGCGAGCCAGCAGTTCGCTGGTCGGGTTCTCCAGCCCCTCGATCTCGTTCAGCACGCGGTGGTCGAGCCGCTCGCGGATCGGTTCGACCGCCGCGCGCAGGTCGGCAAAGTCGATCAGCCACCCCAGCGCCGGGTCCACCTCGCCGCTCACCCGCACGTCCACCCGGAACGAGTGCCCGTGCATGCGCCGGCACTTGTGCCCCTCCGGCGCCCGGGGCAGGAAATGCGCGCTCTCAAAACCGAATTCGTGCACCAGGTCGACCCTCATGGCGGTCATTCTCCGGGGAGGATGGCCGGAAGCGCCCGCAATTTTTCCAGGATCGGGGCGGTGTCCCAGCCGGCGCGGGACCAGTAGAGGAGGGCGGCGGCGGACAGCGGCGCGCGGGTTGTCTCTTCCGGCGGGTAGTACTGGGCGTCGAAGAGGGCGAAGTGGGGCGAATCGGCGGGCGCCGCCTCGAGTGCGCGGAGCCAGAGGGCGCGGGAGGAGGCGGGATCGCCCTGCTCCGCGGCGGCGACCGCGGCCTCGGCGAGGACGTGG
>JABWAY010000312.1 GCA_013360825.1 Candidatus Brocadiia bacterium
CAGCGGTCGCCCGTGGCCGGTCGTCAGGCCTCGCTGCCGGGGCTGGAGGATGATCGGCCGAAGCAGTTGGGGTTGTTCGGGGAGGAAGAGTGATAAACCACAAAGGGCACAAAGAACTCTAAGGGAAGAGGGGAAAAAAGAAGAAAAGAAACCCTTCGTGACCTTCGTGTTCTTCGTGGTTCAAAAACCTACACAAGTCATCGAGAGCTACGAGGGGAGGAGATAAAAGAGCGAATGAACCGGTCAAAAATATTTCTGATCAGCAATGACAAAACATCGTTGACGCCCATGGAAGAAACCAGCTACGTCGTCGAAGATGATTTACAGGCTTTTCTGGCCCGCTATCCTGAGTTGCTGCCCGGCGACCAGATCAACCCCGAAGACCCGCGCCGCTGGCTGCTGGTGGCCCGCGAGATGAGCGTCCCGGATGCCGCCGACGGCAGCGGCCGTTTCAGCCTGGATCACCTCTTTCTGGATCAGGACGGCATCCCCACCTTCGTCGAGTGCAAGCGGGCCAGCGATACCCGCGCTCGCCGGGAAGTGGTCGCCCAAATGCTGGATTACGCCGCCAACGGTGTCCAGTACTGGCCCATGGACCGGCTGCGCCAGGCAGCGACGGAAACTGCCGCCCGGGAAACGCGCCGAGCTGGCGCGCGCGCTCGGCACCCCGCCGCGTGCCCCTCTCGGCTCCTGGGTGCCGGCCGGACCCGTGGGGGAGTTCGCGGGGTTCGGGGGAAATTTCGAGGAGCCGCCGCTTCTCCTCGACCCGCGCCCGCAGAACGACCGTCACCGTTTCTGGGCCCTCACGGGGGCCGGCACCTGGAGGATCGATGCCGACGTGTACGGATGGACCTGCCGGCCGGACGGGGACGGGACCGACATGACCGTCCGGGCGCCGAAGAAGCGGGGGCTGGGGGCGCTTCTGATGGGCGGGGACGACGGGATGCCGGCGCTGGCGCCGGACGGGACGCTCCGATTCGGCGGCGAACAGGTGTGTCTTGCGGCGATGGGCGGGGCGACGAGTTTCGCCGCGTGCGCCGACGCGGTTGCCTGGACGGTGGAGGACAGCCACCGGATCCGCCTGCTGGTCCCCCGCGGCGAGCCGGTCTGAGCCGTGGGACGAGCCCCGCGCGACCCGGAGGCGCTTCGCGACCGCTGGATGGCGGACTGGCCGTCCGCGCTGGCGGAGTGGTCTCCCTGGACGCAGCTTCGCCCGCCGCAGTTTTTTTTGACGGACCGCGAGGCGTCCGGCTCCGCGATGGCGGGGCAGATCGCCGCGATCAACCTGGTCGACCAGACCGTCATGGTCAACCTGCAGACCGTGGCGCGCGACGGACTCGAGACTTTTTCGCGCCCCGTCCTCGCGCACGAGATCGGGCACCACATCTTCGTCCCCGGCAACCTCGGGGACAATGCCCGGATGCTGGCGGTCATCCGCCGCGAGCTCGGCGGCCTCCGGGACACCCTGGCCCCGATGGTCGCCAACCTGTGGGGCGACCTGCTCATCAACGACCGCCTGCAGCCGAAAGCCGAGGACGGCACGCTCCCGGACGGAGGCCCCCCCGACATCGCGGGAGTCTACCGGCTCATCCTGCGGCACACCCCCGCGGCACAGGTCTCCCGCGTCTGGCAGGTCTACACACGCGCCTACGAACACCTCTGGCGCACCCCCCACGGGGAATTCTGCCCCGGCCGCCCCTCACCCGACCAGGACGCCGACGCGCGACTCGTCGCCCGCCTCGTCCGCAGCTTCTCGCGCGACTGGATCCGCGGCGCACGCCGGTTCGCCTGCCTCCTCTGGCGCTGGCTCTCGGAGGACGAGGCGGCGAAGACAGAGCAGACTCTCGACCGCCGCGGGCTCGCGGACACCCGGGACGCCGGCCGGGGCGCCGACGGCACGACCGTCGTCCCCGACGGCCTCGCCGAAATCGATCCGGCCGAACTCGAGGAACTCGGCGACCTCGTCGAGGAACTCGAGGACGCCGAAGGCTCCCTCCCCGGCCGGCGCCCGCCCCGCGGCCCAATCCCCGAAAACACCGCCCCGGACCGCGAGGGCCAGGGCTCCCCGGGACGGCAGTTCCGAGAACCCTTCCAGTACGGGGAACTCCTCAAAGCCCTCGGACTGAACCTCTCCCTCCACGACGTCACCACGCGCTACTACCGCGAGCGCGCCCTCCCCTGGCTCGTCCCCTTCCCAGAGCGCCCGCGCCCCCGCACGACGGAGCCCGTGCCCGAGGGGCATGAAGGATGGGAGGCGACAGACCCGATCGAGGCGCTCGACGTCGCCGGCTCGATCTCGCGGAATCCCGTCCTCATTCCCGGCATGACCACCCTTCAGCGCACCTGGGGCGAATCCCCGGGACAGGATCCCGCGAGGCAGGCGCTGGACCTCGACCTCTACGTCGACTGCTCGGGCAGCATGCCCAACCCCGCACGGCAGGTCAGCTACCTCGCGCTGGCGGGAGCGATCCTCGCCCTCTCCGCGCTCCGCGCCGGCGCCTCCGTCCAGGCGACGCTCTGGAGCGGTGCCGGACAGTTCGACCGCACCCCCGGATTCGTCCGCGACGAGGACCGCATCCTCGGCGTTCTGACCGGGTACCTGAACGGCGGAACGGCCTTCCCGCTCAGCGTGCTGCGCGACACCTGGCAGGCGCGCCGCCCCGACGATCCCCCGGGGCACATCGTCGTCATCAGCGACGACGGCGTGGATACGATGATGGCCCGCGACGAGAAAAACCGGCCGGGGATCGAGATCGCACAGGAAGCGCTCGAGCGCGCCCGGGGCGGCGGGACCCTGGTCCTCAACATGCAGCCGGGAGGCGTGAAGCGCCTGGCGCCCCTGGAGGAGGCGGGATTCCGGATCCATGCCGTGCAGAACTGGGAACACCTGGTCTCGTTCGCGCGAGCCTTCGTGCTGGAGAATTACGGGGCGCGGTAGGCGCCCGGCCGGTCAGCTCTGCAGCCCTGCCAGCGCCGTCCGCGCCGAAATCCACGCCGAAACCCCCTGGGCGCGGCAGGACACCGCCTTCTGAAACGCCCCGCGCGCCCCCTCGGTGTCTCCCATGGAGAGACGCTTCTCACCCACGAAGTACCACGCTTCGCAGGTCCGCCCCTCCACTCCGGCGGTCGTCTGGGACCGGAGGGCGTCGAGAAAGACGTGCTCGGGAAGCGCGCCGGTGAGGTAGTTGGCGATGCGCAGGATCCACGGGGCGGGCGTCGGGGTGTTGCGGCGCGCGAACCACTCGCGGAGGGAGCGGGAAGCGCCGGCGGCGTCTCCCAGGCGGGCCTGGACCACCCAGAGGCGGAGGCGGGCGCTGTCCTCGTGCTGCGGCGTCAGGCCGATCTCCATCGACCGGAGCAGGTCCGAGGCGGCCTGCTGCCAGTCGCGTTCCATCGCGCGCGCGTAGCCGCGGAGGCACCACGCGCGGGCGAGGGTGGGGTCGATCCGGATTGCCTCGTCGAAATCGCTGATGGAGGCGGCGGCCTCGCCGCGCTGCATCCGGTCGATGCCGCAGTTCAGGAAGGCGGCGGAGAGGGAGGGCCCGAAGACGTCGGTATCGGTCTCGCCCTGGGGGCGGTGTCCGGGGGTTCCGGCGCCGGGGCGGAGCTGCGGAGGACGGGTCGGCGTGTCGCCAGAGGAGTCGGGAATCAAGGTGAGTCCATCCTCCACGGGCCGGGGGGGGGAAATCAAGCGCGACCTGCCGGGGCGGCGGAATTCGGGGAATCCGGGAGCCCGCGGCCGCGGGTGGCGTCCCCCTCCCGGGACAGATGTCGGTGCGTGTTCAGGAGACCCGGATGGAAGGCGGCGTCCCGGCCCGTCGTGACGCGCTTCTCCCATGGGCGCCCCTGGGCGTAGACTGGACCCCCATGGACGCTCCCCGGTCGCCCGCGGGCGGCGAGACGATCCCGATCGAGTGGACGGAGGAATCCGACCTGGCGCTGCTGCGCCGTCTCGGGGACGGGGACACGCGCGCGCTGGAGCTGATCATCCGCCGGTGGTCGCCCCGCCTTTCGAGCTTCGTCTACCGCCTCACCGGGGACGCCGAGGCGGTCGAGGACGTCGTGCAGGAGTCGTTCATCCGGCTCCATGCCGCCCGCGCCACCGCGGCGGAGGTGCAGAATTTCAGCGCCTGGATTCACACGATCGCGAGGCGGCTGGTGCTCGACCGCGTGCGGACGGCACGGCGACGCCCCGTCCGCCTGGCCTCCGAACAGGTCCCGCTCGGAGGGCAGACCACGACTCTCTTCGGCCGCATTCCGGACAACGCTCCCACCCCGTCCACCTGTGCGTCCAACCTCGAACTCCTCGCCCGGCTGGACGAAGCGCTCCAGGGGGTTCCGGAGATTTATCGCGAGGCGGTGGTGCTGTGCGACCTGCAGTGTCTGTCGTACGACGAGGCGGCGGCGGTCCTGGGGGTGCCGCGCAAGACGGTGAGTTCGCGGCTGGCGCGCGGGCGGGATGCGCTGCGGCAGCGGATGGCGCAGCACCGGAGCGGGCTCCTGTGACGGACTGCGAGCGGCTGGAGGACGCGTTTTCCGAGTGGCTCGACGGGGCCGGGGAGTCGGGGAACGGGCCGCTGATGGAGGCCCACCTGGCGGCGTGCGCCGCCTGCCGCCTGAGGATCCAGGAGTACGGCGAGATGCGGAGGCTCCTTCGGTCCCTGGAGGACGCTCCCGCGCGCCCGCCGGCGGAGATTCTGAGGAACGTGCTGCGCGTGGTGGCGCCGGGGGAGGTTCCGCCCTCCTCGGGAACGGCGGGGGGCGGTGTGGAGGCGGAGAGGGCGGGCGGGCCGGCGACGGGTGCGCCGCCG
>JABWAY010000313.1 GCA_013360825.1 Candidatus Brocadiia bacterium
CCTGCGCGGCCGCCGCTCCGGCGAGAAGCAGGACGCACAGCGCTGCGCGGGCGGCGCCGCAGGCGCGGAACCCGCCTCCGCCGGCAGGGCCGGCTCCCGACGGGCCCGCCGGGATCACTCCTTGTCCTGCTTCCCGATCGCGTCGATCACGGCCTGCGTCAGGTCCGGCGGCTTCGCCGCCCCCTCCGGAAGCTCGAGCGACCCCTCTTCCGCGACCAGGTCGTGTCCCAGGCCCCTGGCGACGCTCTCGACCGCCGCCTTGAATTTCCTGTTCGCCGCCCGCACCAGGATCCAGTAATCGGCGTCGTCCCGGTCGAGCTTGCGACGGTCGATCTCCTTCCACTCGGGGATCGCGTCGAAGCACGCCGCCGCGCGGACCGTCGCGGGCGCGTCGGCGTCTTTCTCGCCGAAATAGATCTTGGTCGCGTCCCGGCAGATCTCCTCGGCCGACGCCGGCACGGCGGCGGCGCAGACAGCCACCGCCAGCATCACCTGTCCGAACGTTCCGATCCGGTGCATCGCGGTCCTCCCGTAGTGTCCACCCGACAGGCGTTATACGATCCAGCCCGGCAGATGGCAGGCGCCGGTCCGGAATTCGGGCCGGTACGCCGGTGTTACGGTCTATCGCGAAGAGACCCGGCAGGCACGGGGCCTGCCGGGCTCAGGTTCATGCCGGGCTTACCGACGTCCTTCCCTGCGGGGACCGCGGCCACCGCCGCCTCCGCGTCCGCCCCGGGGCCCGTCCCGCCGGTCGCCGCCTTCGCGCCGCGGGGGACGGGGCTCCTCCGGAATGGGCTGTCCGTCCGGTCCGACCGGACGGGGCAGCAGGGCCTTGCGGCTCAGCCGGATCCGGCCGTCCTCGGCCGTGATCACCTTCCACTCCAGCGTGTCCCCGATCTTGACCACATCCTCCACGTTCTTCACGTACCCCTCCGCGAGCTCGGAGATGTGACACATCCCCTCCAGCCCGCCGCCGACCTCCAGCTTCACGATCGCCCCGAACTCCCGGGCCTGCACGATCGTCCCGCGGTAGGTCTTCCCGACCTCGACGTCCTCGATCAGCCCCTGCACCTTCGTCCGCGCCAGGTCCAGCGCCTCCAGGTTCTTCGAGCTGATCGTCAGACGGCCGTCGTCGTCGATCTCCAGCTTCGCGCCCGTCTCCTCCTCCAGCCCGCGGATCACCTTCCCGCCCGACCCGATGACCGCCCCGATCTTGTCCGACGGCAGCATCATCTGGAACAGGCGCGGCGCCCAGGCCGAGTAGTCGGCACGCGCCTCGCTCAGACACTTCCCCATCTCGCCCAGGATGTGCAGCCGGCCCTCCCGGGCCTGCGCCAGGGCGCGCTTCATGATCTCGGCAGAAATCCCCGTGTTCTTCAGGTCCATCTGGAACGCCGTGATTCCCTTCGTCGAACCTGCGACCTTGAAATCCATGTCGCCGTGCTTGTCCTCGGACCCGAGGATGTCGCTGATGATCTCCACCTTGTCGTCCTGCGCCACGAGCCCCATCGCGATCCCGGCCACCGGCGCCGTGATCTTCACGCCGGCATCGAGAAGCGCCAGCGACCCGCCGCAGACCGACGCCATCGAGCTCGATCCGTTCGACTCCAGGATGTCGGAGACGAGCCGCACCGTGTAGGGGAACTCCTCCGCCGGCGGAATCACCGCAAGAATCGCCCTCTCCGCCAGGTCCCCGTGACCGATCTCACGGCGCCCCGGCCCGCGGATCGGCTTCGCCTCGTTCACCGAGAAACTCGGAAAGTTGTAGTGCAGGTAGAACTTCTTCGCGTACTCCTCCTCCACCGCCCCGTCCACGATCTGCTCGTCGTCGCCCGTCCCGAGCGTGAGACTCACCAGCGCCTGCGTCTCCCCGCGCGTGAACAGCGCCGAACCGTGCGCCCGGGGCAGGAACCCCGCCTCGCACGTGATCGGACGGATGTCCCGCGGACCCCGGCCGTCGGCCCGGAGCGACTTGTGGACGATCAGCTGGCGCACCGTCACGTACTCGAGCTCGCTCAGCAGCCGCTTCACCGCCTTCGGCTCCACCCCCGCCGTCGGGTTCCCGTCCGCGTCCACCGGCGCGAGTTTCTCGATCGCCGCCGTCTTCACGGCCTTGATCTTCTCCGAGCGCGCCTGCTTGCCCGGCATCGTCAGCGCCGCCTCCAGTTCCGCCCCCGCCAGCGCCTTCACCTTCGCGTAGAGCGCCTCGTCCCGCTTGCGCTCCTCGAATGCCATCGTGGGCTTCCCGGCCTTGGCCTTCAGCTCCTTCTGGGCGCGGCAGATCGCCTGGATCGCCTTGTGCCCGAACTCGATCCCCGCGACCATCACCTCCTCGGGAATCTCAAGACCGCTCCCCTCGCACATCGTGACCGATTCCTCCGTCCCCGCCAGCACCAGGTCGAGATCGCTCTCGTCCAGCTGCGCATGCGTCGGATTCACGATGAACTGCCCGTCCAGCCGGCCCACCCGCACGCATCCGACGGGACCGAGGAACGGCCCCTCGGAAACCGCCAGCGCGGCGCTCGCCGCCACGCAGGCCAGCGTGTCCGGGTCGTTCTGCATGTCCGCGCTGAACACCGTCACCTGGATCTGCACCTCGTGCCCGAACCCCTCCGGCCAGAGCGGCCGGATCGGCCGGTCGCACAGACGCGCCGTCAGAATCTCCTTCGTCGAAGGACGGTTCTCACGCTTGATGAACCCCCCGGGGAACTTCCCCGCCGCGTGCGTCCGCTCCCGATAGTCCACCGTCATCGGGAAAAAATCGTCGTCACCCCAGGGATTCGGCCTCGGCGGCGCAATCACCGCCGCCGCCAGCACCACCGTGTCCCCGTACTGCACCATCGCCGCACCGCTCGCCAGCTTCGCCAGCCGGCCCGTCTCGATCACCATCGGCTTGTCGCCGACCTGGACCTGCACTCTCGTCACCGCCACAAATACACTCCTCCTGTGGGCGCTCGCCGGTAAGGGGCGGGAAGCCGGACCGCCGCGCTCCCCCGCTCACACGGGGGAACGCGCCGATCCGCGCCTCCTGGCCGACCCGGCCCGGCGGGCGCGGGACACGAACAAAAAAACCCCGCCGAAGCGGGGTCGACTCCGTCTACTTGCGCAGCCCCAGCCGCTGGATGATCGACTGATAGCGGTCGTGGGCGTTGTTGGCGAGGTACTTGAGAAGCGAGGACCGCTTGCCGACCATCTTGAGCAGCCCGCGGCGCGTCCCGAAATCCTTCGGGTGCACCTTCAGGTGCCCCGTCAGGTAGTTGATGCGCTCGGTCAGCAGCGCAATCTGGACTTCGGGCGACCCGGTGTCCTTTTCGTGCGTCTTGTAAGTCTGGATCGTGGCCCCACGGCGTTCGCGAAGCGATTCTGGCGGCATCTCAGGCTCCTGGTGGCATGCGCCGTTCCCGCAGCCGGAGCTGCATGGAAGGCAGGTTCGTTGTAAGGGGGGATTGTAGCCCCCGGCGGGAGGGTGTCAAGACGAACCGCCCCTGCCCCCGGGACGGAGCGTCAGCTCCCCGACAGCCCCGTGCCGGCACCGCCCGGCCGCTCCGGCGCCTCGGAATCCGGCGCCTCCTCGACTTCCTTCTGCGTCACTCCCTTCCCGGTCACCTCCAGGACGTCCTTGACCATCTGGACGAGTTTCCACCGCTGGAAGGGCTTGGCCAGGACGCCGTAGACGCCGTAGAAAAAGGGACGGGGGGTGTTCTCGATCACGGCGCGCGCGGTGAGCATGATCACCGGCGTGGAGGCCGTCTTCGGATCCTGCTTCAGGATCTCGTACACCTGGTACCCGTTCAATCCCGGCATCATGACGTCCAGGATGATCGCGTCGATGCCGCCTCGCCGGGCCATCTCGATTCCCTGCTCCGGCTGCGTCGTGATCTTGACCGTGAACCCCTCTTCCTCCAGGAAGAACTTGATGATGTTCAGGATCTTGACCGTGTCGTCGACCACCAGCACGGTCTGGCGCTTCGTGAATGGAACGATGGCGGTTTCTTCGGGGGGCAGCTCGTTCATCGTCATGGGCGGGTCCGTGAAACGAGCCAGGAGAGGATCAAGAGGGACAGCCCCGCGATGGCTGCGACGGTCGGCGGCAGGGTTGATCGAGAACGTATCACGGTGCGGGAGGGCAGGTCAAGAGTCGGGGCGGCGGGGGTGGCGTCCGGGGGGGCGAGTTCGTCCGGGTCCTCGATGTTGACGGCCCAGACGACCCCGTCGCGCACAACAAGTCCAGACTGGACAAGGACTTGTCCCGAGATCGATCCCCCTGTGGGCAGGGTGCGGCGGGGGGCAGGGTGCAGCCGGCGCGCCGCTTCAGCCCAGAGCAGCGGAAACGCCACGAGGCGCGAAAAGTTCGAATTCGGCGGGGCGGGATCGAAGGCGAAGACCAGGACTCCGTCGCTGTCGAAGAGGACCGGATCGACGAGGGTTCGATGAGGGCGGAGGAAGCGGAGGCGGGCGGACCGGAGCACGGTGAGACGGTCGAGGTCGGCGGCCGCGGCGGCCCGGATGAGGGGATCGGTCGCCTCCCCGATTCGGAGGGCCGGGGCCTCCGTGACCCCGTCGAACTCGAACAGCCCGGGGACGCCCCGGGCGGGGTCGATGAGGATCGCGGGGGACCGGGGCGGGGAGGACGGGACCTCCCCGACCCAGATCCGCGGATCGGCCCCGCCTGCGACCGGGACGAGGCCGACGGCCTCCAGGGCGCGGCGGACGGGGAGCGAGTCGCGGCCGGCGACGGAGACCGTCGGGGGGGAGCCGGGGGACGCCCAATGCCG
>JABWAY010000022.1 GCA_013360825.1 Candidatus Brocadiia bacterium
GACGCCGCCGCACTCCGCCTGACCACACGCGCCCGCCCCGGCGACCCGCGAACCGCGTTCCGCGTCGCGAACGCCCGCGCCCGCGCCCTGCTCGCGTCCGGCGAGCCGATCGGAATCCAGGCGGCGATCGAAGAGTCCTACGACCTGCTCGCACAGGCCCGGGAACTCGGAACCACGTCCGCGCTCCGGTGCGCGCACCAGACGCTGGGTCTCAGCCTGGCCGCACATGACCTTGCGCGCTCCGCCCGCGACCACCTGCGCGCCGCCCTCGATCTGCTCCGGGACACCCTGTCCCACGTCCCGCCCGACGCCAGACCCGCCTTCCTCGCTCTCCCGCAGAACATCGAGTTGCGGCTCGCGATCCTGCGTCTCGGCATCGCCGACCCCCCGCGCCCCTGAATAACTCCACGATGCTCTTGTGCCATCCATCCTCGCGTCTTTCAACGCCCTGCTGCGTCGTCGATCCTCATCGATGTTCACCGACATCGATTCCGGTCTCCTCCTTGCAGGCCGCCGAAAACCGCGTCGTCTGAATGGCACAGTTTCATCGTGGAGCTGCTTAGCGGAACGGGAAGAACCGGTCCCTGGGCAACCCCTGCGCCGCGCATTCCGCCACATACGACTTCACATACCCGAGGTAGTTCTCCGCGCCCGCCAGCCCCATCCGGCGCTCCTCCGCCGAGAGAGCGCGCTTCACGACCGCCGGCGCCCCCATCACCAGGCTGCCGGGCGGCGCCTGGAACCCCTCGGTGACAAGCGCCCGCGCGGCCACCACGCATTCGTCCCCGATCACGGCCCTGTCCATCACCACCGCCCCCATGCCGACCAGCACCCGGTTTCCGATGGTGCACCCATGCAGAAGGGCCATGTGACCGACGGTCACGTCGTCGCCGACCACCGTCGGATTGGTGTCATGAGTGACATGGATCACGGCGCCGTCCTGGATGTTCGTCCGCGCCCCGATCCGGATCCAGTGAACGTCCCCCCGGACCACCACGTTAAACCACAGGCTCGCCCCCTCCCCGATCTCCACATCGCCGACGACCCGGACGCCATCCGCCGCAAACACCCCCGGATGGATCCGTGGCCATTTCCCCCTGTATGAGAGAACCGTGACGCTCATCTCAGACACGCCCCCCGTGTGAAATGGACCACCAGACAGCGACCGCTCCCCCGATCCAGCTGAGGGCGAATGCCCCGATCCGCGCTTTCGACCGGGACTCCCCGGAGTCCCGTCCCAGGATCCAGGCGGTCCAGACGAGCGGCAGAAGGACGGCCATCTCGACGCCCACCACGCGCACCGCGTCGATCAGCGGGCGCCAGAGAATCCGGATGTCGGCGTCCGGCAGGATCGCGACCCCCAGCCCCCGCGACGTCCAGTCAAACGGGGTCAGCATCGGCGCTCCCCGGCGCGACAGCGCGTCGAGCAGCAGATGGCTGCCGTGCCCCGCCATCAGTCCGAGCACGGCGGCCCAGAACACCTTTCTCAATCCCGGAAGCGCCCCGGCGATGGCCGCCGACGCGAGCAGGCCGAAGGTGAGACCGTGCATGACGGCGACGATGTCTCCCCGATTCGCAGATCCCAGCAGTTGGTGCTGCCCCGAGGCCTCGACGATTCCCATGAGATCGGGGACCAGCGCCATGAAAAGGACCGCCGCAGCAAACCCCGCGGTGCGAAGCGGAGCCGCGCCGGATGGCGCCGTCGCCACCAGGTACGCACCCAGCCCCGCCGCCAGATGTCCGAAGGGGGACGCCATCCCGACCTCCATCGACAAAAAAAACCCGTCCGGATTCTCTCACGAGAACCCGGACGGGTCATGAAGTTTAAGGCCGGCAATAACCTACTTTCGCCTCTTGCGGGAGACTATCATCGGCCCCAGGGGCTTAACGGCCGTATTCGGAATGGGAACGGGTGTGCCCCCCTGAGCATCGATCACCGGCCAAATTTAGAAACCTGGGAATGTTCGTGACGCCAACTTCCTGCGGCTTATTACGCCACTCTCGCTGGCCATCCGCGATCACCGCGGAGGCGCGAAAATATGTGGTCAAGCCGAACGGGGGATTAGTAGCGGTAAGCTGAACACATTGCTGTGCTTACACTTCCGCCCTATCAACCTGGTAGTCTGCCAGGCCCCTTCAGGGACGACTCGTTTTGGGGTGGGCTTCTCGCTTAGATGCTTTCAGCGATTATCCCTTCCGGACGTAGCTACGCTGCGAGTACCGCTGCCGCGATAGCAGCCACACCAGAGGTCCGTCCACTCTGATCCTCTCGTACTAAGAGCAGCTCCCCTCAATCGTCCTACACCCACAGAGGATAGAGACCGACCTGGCTCACGCCGGTCTAAACCCAGCTCACGTACCGCTATTGATCGGCGAACAGCCGAACCCTTGGGACCTTCTTCAGCCCCAGGATGCGATGAGCCGACATCGAGGTGCCAAACCTCGCCGTCGATATGGACTCTTGGGCGAGATCAGCCTGTTATCCCCGGAGTACCTTTTATCTGATGAGCGATGGCCCTTCCACACGGGTGCCACCGGATCACTAGGTCCTGCTTTCACACCTGCTCGGCTTAGTAGGCCTCGCAGTTAAGCTCCCTTATACCCTTGCGCTCTACGCTCGATTGCCAACCGAGCTGAGGGAGCCTTCGAACTCCTCCGTTACACTTTGGGAGGAAACCGCCCCAGTTAAACTGCCCACCTCACACGGTCCGTCGTCTGGCTTCACAGAACGACGTTAGAGCTCAAACAGGACAAGAGTGGTATTTCACCGTCGACTCCGCCCGAGCCGAAACCCGGACATCAGCGTCTCCCACCTATTCTACGCATGTCATGCCTAAACCCAGTATGAGGCTACAGTGAAGGTTCACGGGGTCTTTTCGTCCATCTGCGGGTAGGCGGTATCTTCACCGCCGCTGCAAGTTCGCCGAGCTCCTCATTGAGACACCGGCCAAGTGATTACGCTATTCATGCGCGTCGGAACTTACCCGACAAGGAACTTCGCTACCTTAGGACCGTCATAGTTACGGCCGCCTTTTACTGGGGCTTCGGTTAGGAGCTTCGGTCCGAAGACCTCACTCCACCCCTTAACCTTCCAGCACTGGGCAAGCGTCGGTCTGTATACGTTGCCTTGCGGCTTGGCACAGACCTGTGTTTTTAGTAAACAGTTCCCCAGCCCGATTCTCTGCGGCCCCCAACAGCTTAGTACCATCAGGGGCTCCCCTTGTCCCGAAGTTACGGGGTCATTTTGCCTAGTTCCTTAATGAGGGGTGACTCGAGCGCCTTAGGATACTCTCCTTGCCTACCTGTGTCGGTTTTAGTACGGACGGCCTGCAGACTCATGACCGAGGATTTTCTCGTGAGCAGAGCATCAGCCAGTACTCCTCATCAGGGATCCTCGATGCCTTCACCACACCCGGCGGATTTGCCTACCGGGCAGTATAGCTTGTGACATCGACCGGACATTTGCGATCGTCCGGATGGCCTAGCTTCCTCCACCTCCCCTGCCATGTCTTGGTCGCCTGCAAGCCGGCGCAGGAATGTTGACCTGCTTCCCATCAGCTACGCTTTTCAGCCTCGCCTTAGGGGCCGGCTAACCCTGGGAGGAGTTACCTTCCCCAGGAAACCTTAGGCTTACGGCGGACAAGCTTCTCACTTGTCTTCGCGCGCTACTTATGCCCGGATTCTCGCTTCCACGTCGTCCAGGAGTCCTCACGGTCTCCCTTCGCCCTTGCGTGGAACGCTCCGCTACAGCTCAGCAACATCCACGGACGTCACTGAACCCGTGGCTTCGGTACCAGGTTTGAGGCCCGATCATTTTCGGCGCGAGAGTGCTCGATGAGTAAGCTGTTACGCACTTTTTAAATGGTGGCTGCTTCTAAGCCAACATCCTCACTGTCTTAGCACCCTCACTTCCTTTCATGGTGCACTTAACCTGGATTTTGGGACCTTAGCCGTCGGTCTGGGCTGTTTCCCTCTTGAGCATGGAGCTTATCCCCCACGCTCTGACTGCCGAGATACGGTTACCGGTATTCGGAGTTTGGTTGGGCAGGGTAGTCGGGTAGACCCCCACGCCCATTCAGTAGCTCTACCCCCGATAACTATTACTCGACGCTAGCCCTAAAGCTATTTCGCGGAGAACCAGCTATTGGCCGGTTTGATTAGCCTTTTACTCCTACCCTCAAGTCATAGCTAAACTTTTCAACGTTTATGCCTTCGGGCCTCCACGGATTGTTACATCCGCTTCACCCTGCTCAAGGGTAGATCACCGGCATTCGGGTCTACTGAGTGTCACTATTCGCCCTATTCAGACTTGCTTTCGCTTCGGCTACGGACCAGAGGCCCTTAACCTTGCGGCACCCAGTAACTCCCGGGCTCATTATGCAAAAGGCACGCCGTCAGGCCTTCACCTTGCGGTGCATAGCCCTCCGACTGCTTGTAGGTGTACGGTTTCAGGTTCTATTTCACTCCCCTCGCAGGGGTTCTTTTCACCTTTCGCTCGCGCTACTTAGTTCACTATCGGTCGCCGGAAAGTACTTAGCCTTACCCGGTGGGCCGGGCAGATTCATACCAGCTTCCCCGAGACTGGTAATACTTGGGAGACGCAAAAGGAGGCTGCTTCCTCTTTCGATTACGGGACTATCACCCTCTATGGTCCCACGTTCCAGTGGTGTTCGTCTAGATTGGCAGTTTTGTCCTCCTCCACGGTCTACAGTCCGCAGACTTGCGTTCCCGCGACACCTGATAACCAACGCCTGTAGGCTTGGCAGTTACCAGGTTTAGGCTGATTCGCTTTCGCTCGCCGCTACTCACGAAGTCGAAGTCTCTTTCTTTTCCTGTGGGTACTAAGATGTTTCAATTCCCCACGTTGGCATCGCTCTCGCGATGGCCGGTCTTCAACCGGCCGGGTTTCCCCATTCGGAAATCCCCGGATCAAAGCCTGTTTGGCGGCTCCCCGAGGCTTATCGCAGCCTACCACGTCCTTCATCGCCTTCCGGCGCCAAGGCATCCACCATACACCCTTATTAGCTTGACCACATATTCTCTCGCTCCCGCGAGTGACATTGTGGACGCTGGATTTCCTTTTCTGACAATTAAGGCATATCCTAAGCCGCTTTATTTTTGGCGCACTTGCATTCCCAGGTTTTCAAAGATCTCGACTGCTTCGATCCCGGAGTTGGGACCGCGGATCCGACCCGACGTCAGGTCCGATCCGCGCTCACAACTCCCCTTCTCAGAACACCCTCTTTCGGCACGCCAGGCCAGGGACTTAAGTCCCCGCGTTCCTCGTCCTGTCCGTCTTCTCCACCTTGATCGTCGTCACCTTCTTCAGCTCCACGTCCGTAAACGAAACCTCGCCCTGCGAGTCCGTCAATTTCACCATCGTCCCACCCGTCCCCATCCCGACCAGAACCCTCGCGTCCTGCTGCAGCACACCGTCCCGATCCCTCACCGTCACCTTCAGGACGTGATCCTTGCCCTGGGTCTGCGGCAGAAGCGACGGGTCGGACTCGATGACCAGGTCGTCCTTCAGGCTGTCGCCGCCGATCAGGGGCATCGAATCACACCCGACCGTCAGCAGCACCAGCACCCCTGCAGCCAGAATCTTCATCCTATATCCTCGCACCTTTGTGGAGACGACGGGGGTCGAACCCGCAACCTCCGGCTTGCAAAGCCGGCGCTCTCCCAGTTGAGCTACGTCCCCGAATGGGCCCAGCTGGACTTGAACCAGCGACCTCACGCTTATCAAGCGTGCGCTCTAGCCAGCTGAGCTATGAGCCCGAGAGAACGACCGAGCTCGAGCCCGGGCAACCAGGTCGAGTACCGTCGGCCTCAAGAGCGCCGCACGGTCACGACCGGATCGCCGGCAGCTGGCCCGACCTGAAGATCCAGGTCGAAGCATGCTTCGGAAGCGATCTCCGAGAAGATGGGGAGTTGAAGTCCACGAAAATGATTTTAGCGAACCCTCTGATGAATCAGGAGTAGTTTTACTCCTTAGAAAGGAGGTGATCCAGCCGCAGATTCCCCTACGGCTACCTTGTTACGACTTAGCCCTCCTCACACGTTTTACCCTAGGCGGTTGGTTAAGGACCGACTTTAGGTACCCCGTGCTTGGGTGGCTTGACGGGCGGTGTGTACAAGGCTCGGGAACATATTCACCGCGGCGTAGCTGATCCGCGATTACTAGCGATTCCAGCTTCATGCAGGCGAATTGCAGCCTGCAATCCGAACTGAGAGAGGCTTTTTGGGATTGGCTCCCCCTCGCGGGTTGGCAACCCTTTGTACCCCCCATTGTGGCACGTGTGTTGCCCCGGACATAAGGGCCATGATGACTTGACGTCATCCCCACCTTCCTCCCACTTAACGTGGGCAGTCTCCCTAGAGTCCCCAGCATGACCTGTTGGCAACTAAGGATAAGGGTTTCGCTCGTTATGGGACTTAACCCGACATCTCACGACACGAGCTGACGACAGCCATGCAACACCTGTGTACGCTCCCGACTTTACGGGTCGTCCCCCTTTCAGGTTCCTACTACGTACATGTCAAGCCCGGGTAAGGTTCTTCGCGTTGCTTCGAATTGAACCACATGCTCCACCGCTTGTGCGAGCCCCCGTCAATTCCTTTGAGTTTTAGCCTTGCGACCGTACTCCCCAGGCGGCTCACTTAATCCGTTAGGTTCGGCAGGGAGGACATCAGTTCCCCCCTACTTAGTGAGCATCGTTTACAGCCAGGACTACCGGGGTATCTAATCCCGTTTGCTCCCCTGGCTTTCGCACCTCAGCGTCAGCAGCAGGCCAGTTGGACGCTTTCGCCTCCGGCGTTCCTCTAGATATCTGCGCATTTCACCGCTCCACCTAGAGTTCCCCCAACCCCTCCTGCGCTCAAGACCGGCATTTTCAGTCGCAATTCCGCCGGTAAGCGACGGGATTCCACGACTGATTTACCGGACCGCCTACGTGCCCTTTACGCCCAGTGAATCCGAGCAACGTTTGCACCCTCTGTATTACCGCAGCTGCTGGCACAGAGTTAGCCGGTGCTTCCTTTGCCGGTAACGTCAACATCGGGGATTATTCACCCCCAACGTGTTCTTCCCGGCTGACAGAGGTTTACAACCCGAAGGCCTTCATCCCTCACGCGGCGTCGCTGCGTCACCCTTTCGGGCATTGCGCAATATTCCCTACTGCTGCCTCCCGTAGGAGTCTGGGCAGTGTCTCAGTCCCAGTGTGGCCGGTCACCCTCTCAGGCCGGCTACCCGTCATCGCCTTGGTGGGCCGTTACCCCGCCAACTAGCTGATAGGACATAGACCCCTCCTCGAGCGGTAGCTTATGAATAGAGGCCACCATTTGATCGCCAGAAGATGCCTTCCGGCGACCGCTCCCGGTATTAGTCCACCTTTCGGTGGGTTATCCCGATCTTGAGGGCAGGTTGTCTATGTGTTACGCACCCTTTCGCCACTGTACTGCAGGAGTTGCCCCCTGCTTCTCGTTCGACTTGCATGTATTAGGCACGCCGCCAACGTTCGCTCTGAACCAGGATCAAATTCTTCAATCGAAGAATCGTCCTATTCGTGCGTCGTCGTCTTTCGACGGGACGCTTCACTTGTCTGTCTCTGGTCGCGTCTCTCCATCCCGAGGGACGGAGTGACAGGGTTCATCACGTTCGGTCCTTCAACTCCCCACTTTGTCAAAGATCGCGCCGACGCGGACGTCGACAGGAGGGGGAATTATAGGGTGAATAGCGGAAGAGTCAAGGCAAAAACAGGCGAATTCTGGCGCCTTCTGCTGATCTCGCAACCTCTTTGTGGCAATGGACTTGCGGCGCGACTTCAGTTCGGATCAGAATTTTTTTGGGGACCGCGGCGGCCGCCCGGGGCACCCGCCCGTTCCCCGACGCGCCGCAGGACAGGAGCACCCGCCTTATGATAGTGAAGATACTGAAGAGATTCACTGTTCTTCTGATTCTTGTCCTGACGGAACGCTCACCCCGTACCGCTTCAGCCGCCGCCAGAGCGTCGTCCTCCCGATCCCGAGCTCCTTCGCCGCTCGAGCCAGATTCCCCTGGCACTGCTTCACCGCCTCCAGGATGAACCCCCTCTCCGCGTCTTCCAGCGTCCCACCCGACACGGCAGGCGGAGCGCTCGCACCGTCCTGGCCGGAAATCTCGTGCGGCAGATCCGCGACGCGAAGCGACTCCCCGTCGCCCAGCGCCACCGCACGCTCCACGATGTTCTCGATCTCCCGGACGTTTCCCGGGTACCCGTGCCCCATCAGGATCTTCATCGCCGCCGGGTCGATCGACCGCATCGGCCGCTCGAAACGCGCGGCGTACTTCTGGAGGAAGTGCTGCGCGAGGAGCGGGATGTCTTCTCTCCGCTCCCGCAGGGGCGGGATCCGGAGGGAGAGGACGTTCAGCCTGTAGAACAGATCCTCGCGGAACCGTCCGGCCGCAACCTCGGCCTGGAGATCCCGGTTGGAAGCCGCGATCAGGCGGACATCGACGCGAGTCGACCGCGTATCGCCGACGCGACGCGTCTCCTTCTCCTCGATCACGCGCAGCAGCTTGACCTGGATGCTGAGGGGGGCCGAGGAAATCTCATCGAGGAAGAATGACCCTCCATCCGCCTCTTCGAACAGCCCCTTCTTGTTCGTGTTCGCGCCGGTAAACGCGCCGCGCACGTACCCGAACAACTCGGACTCGAGGAGCGTTTCCGGCAGGGCGCCGCAGTTGATGGCGACGAACGGCCCGGAGGCCCGGTTGGACCGGTTGTGGATGGCGTGCGTGATGAGTTCCTTGCCGGTCCCGGTCTCCCCGTAGATCAGGACGGTGGAATCGAGCGAGGCGACGCGGGTGACCTGCTCGAACAGCCGCAGCATCGCGGGTGCGGTGCCGATGATGTTCTCAAAGCGGTAGGCCCCGCGGACGCGCTGCGCGAGGTTCCGGTTCTCGGAGACGAGCGTCCGGTGCTCGATGCTCCGCGCGACCATGACCTCGAGCTCCTCCGAGTTGATGGGCTTGGTGATGTAGTGGAACGCACCGAGGCGCATGCACTCCACGGCGTTCTCGATCGTCCCGAATGCGGTCATGACGATGACTTCGGTGTCGGGAGAGTACCGGCGCACGTGGCGCAGGACATCCATCCCGGCCAGCCCGGTCTCCATGGAGAGGTCGGTGACGACGAGGTGGAAGTTGTGCCGGTCGATCGCGCGAAGCCCGTCGGCGCAGGACGCCGACTCATGGACGCCGTACCCCGCGCGGCGCAGCACGATGGCGAGGGCCTCCCGCAGGCCGTCTTCGTCCTCGATCAGCAGGATCGTCGTCGCGGGGGCGTCGCTCATGCGGGCTCCGGCTGGGGGTGCGCGCGGAACAGCAGGATTCCCGACGCCGCGCCGGCAAGCAGGACCGCGGCCGCCTGGTTGACGGTCATTCCGAAGAACGCCGGCTCCGTCTCCGCACGGGCAAACTCCGAGACAAAACGGATGACGGCGTACCCCACGGCGGACACGGCGGCGGAGCGGCCGAACGGCGCCCGGACCGGACGCAGAGCGGCGTAAACGGTGAGGACCGAGAGCACGACGAACTCCGCGATCGCGCTCGGAAAACGTCCGTCGATCGCCGCGGGACCGCCCCAGGCAATCCCCGTACAGCACCCGTTCAGCAGGCAGCCGACGCGCCCGACGGCGAGCGCCGCAAGCACGCCCGGCGCAATGCAGTCCAGCGCGATCCCGGGCGGGATTCCCTTTCGGGAAGCGGCGATCAGGACGGCGGGAGTGGCCAGGGCGAGCCCGCCGAACGCCGCCTGGCCACCACCGGAGGGGTCGAACGGATCATGGTCGGGGGCGAGGCTGTGCGCGGGCACCAGCCGTCCCGCCATGAGGGCTCCGACGATCGCCGCCGAAGCCAGGACCGGGACCGCCGCCCCCCGGAGCGAGCGCAGCCAGGGGCGGGCGTAAAGCAGCAGGAGCGCGGGCGGCACGATCGCCCCGATGGCGGCGGCCGCGGGACTGAACCCCGCGCGCGCAACGGCCCCGACCCAGGGCTGGAAAAAGCCCAGATGCGTCAGGACGAACCAGGCCCGTGCACCGACGAGCCCCGAGACCGCCGCGACCAGCATCAGCGCCAGCGTGGTCTCAATCCCGAATCCACGCCCCCGATGGCGGAACAGCACCCAGGCGACGGCGAGGGCGAACCCCGCCGCCGTGCAGAGGGTGTAGGAGGGGATGGGGCCGAGACGGGTGTGGATGATCGGATGCACGGACGGTCTTCCCCCACTGCGGGCGCGTGACGAAGCGTCGGGACAGGGTCCACCCAGAAGCCTCTGAATCTAGCGAACGTCCGCCCGCCAGGTCAATCGCACCAGAAAACAGAAAGCCCCGCTCACGCGGGGCTTTCAGGGTTCGTTGCGAGGGCCTGGGCGTTCCGGCGCTAGTAGTCGATCTCGCTCTCTTTGGCGGCGAAGATGAACCCGTCGTCGGTGACCAGGTACACCGTCCGGCTGCCCGGTTCGGAAGCGATGTGAGCAAACTCTGCGATCGAGGCCCGACCGAGCTCTCTGCCCGTTCTCTCCTCGACGGAGATGACCTCCCGGTGATTCGGACCGGCGATGAAGACGCGGTCCTTGCCCCTGGCGATCGGGAACCACGCATCCTGCTTGATGTACAGCAGCTTTCCCGTGCGCTTGTCGATGGCGTGCAGGCCCTTCTGGCGCGCGTAGACGTAAGCCACGTCGCCCGAGACCCGCGGCGTCGTGCGCAGTTCACTCCCCGTCTCGTACTTCCAGAGGAGCTCGCCGCTGATGCGGTTGAAGCAGTACAGGGCGTAGTCGGTGGACGCGACGAACAGCGCGCCCCACTTCTCCTTGCCGCCCTCGTCCTTCTCGATGTCGAGGCACATGTCGCAGACGATGGCAGCCTCGGTCTCGTAGTCGATCAGCTTGGCCCGACCGTCCGCCGTATACCCGTAGACGTGGCCGTCTTCGCTCGCGAAGTAGACGTTCCCCGGTTCGGCCACGATCGGCGTCGTGCGGATGTCCGCGTCGGCCGGGAAGAACAGGATCTCGGCCCAGGTGATCGGGTCGAGCCCGATCAGCCGGTTCCGCTCCAGGGCCCCGATGAACACGACGCTCGGGCTGGCGGCCGCGGCCGTCGACGGGACGAACGCGAGGCGCTCGCGCTCGAGTTCGGCCATAGCGGGACGCTCGATGACGTGGAGCCAGTCGTGCGTGCTGACGGCGTAAACCCGGTCCTGCGCCTTCATCGAATTGATCAGGTCGGTCTTCTTCACGATCTGGTCGGAAAGCCCCTCGACCTTGGTCACGTTCTTGTCCTTGCGCGTCGCCTCGACATCGCGCTCCTTCAGGAGCCGCTCGCGGTCCGCCTCAAGCTGCGCGATCTCGCGGACGATCGAATCGACCATGGCCGGCCGGAAGTCAAGCGGCGCAGGCAGGTCCACCACCCCTTCGACCACGCCGTTCCTCGTGTTGACCCGGTAGAGCGCCGTCTTCCCCTTCCGGTCCCCGCTCGTCTCGACTACCTCGATGAACAGCGAGTCGGCGCGCAGGGAAACGTGCGTCACGTCGACGGCCGGGAGGATGCTCTCCCAGAGGACGTGCTTGAAAGGGGTGCTCTTCACCGAGTCGTGCAGTTTCGCGCGACGCGCCTCGGAGTTTCCCGGGGGTGCGTTCTGCGGCGAGCCGCCACCACATCCCCCCAGCAGGAGTCCGAGAACGGCGAGGGTCAGGCCCCTTTTCATGCCTTCTCTCCTTTGATGAACGCAGCGAGGTTCACGTTGTTCTGCTTTTCGTAGTCCCGGAGCTTCTCGATCCGGGTGATGTCGTCCTGGATCCGGTTCACGAGCTTGAAGATGTACGGACGCCCCTTGAGGCGGTCCTGCAGGTCGGCGAGCATGCGGTCCCACGAACTGGAATACAGTTCCTCGCGGAGCTGGACAAGCATCCGCTCCTCGGGTGGAAGCGCGTCGACGAATTTCTGATGGGCACTCGACATCTTTCGGGAATTCTCCTAAGTTCCTTGCGCAGGGAGAATTTCGGCGGGCACTCTACCGGTGGACCCCGGGCGAGTCAAAGAGAATCAGGGAAATCCGTGGAGGGGGGATGGGCGCGATCGGGGGTGGGCCGGTTCGGGGCGCCGTGGAGTCGGTCCGTGCGAGAATTGCCGCAGCCTGCGCCCGCGTGGCCCGTCGGCCGGAGGAGGTCACCCTGGTGGCGGTGACCAAGACCGTTGGGGCGGACAGGCTGGCGGAGCTGGCGGCGTGCGGGGTGCGGGACGTCGGGGAAAACCGCCCCCTGGACGCGTTGGAGAAGGCTCCCCTGGCGCCCCCCGGCCTGACCTGGCACCTGATCGGGCACCTCCAGACGAACAAGGCGCGCCGCGCCGTGGGGCTGTTCCGCGTGATTCACTCGCTCGACTCCTGGAGACTGGCGCAGGTGCTGCAGGGCGAGCTGGAGCGTGCGGACCTGCGGATGGAAGCGTTCGTGGAGATCCATTCGGGGGAAGTCGGCAAGTCGGGGCTCCCGCCTGGGGAACTCGAGGGATTTCTCGCGCGGGCGGCGGGGCTCGACCGCCTGCGCTGGGCGGGCCTGATGACGATGGCGCCATGGTCGGAGGATCCTGAGGCCTCGCGGCCGGTCTTTCGGGCCCTGCGCGAGCTGCTGGGCCGGGCGCGGAAAGGAGCGCCGCACCTGGGCGGGGGGCTTTCCATGGGGATGTCGGGGGACTTTGAGGTCGCGATTGAGGAAGGCGCCACCCATGTCCGGGTGGGGCGGGCGTTGTTTCCTCCCGCGTGAGCGCGCGCCCCTGAGGGCGTGCGGCCGACGCCGCCGGAATTCCGGAGGGTGGGGGGTGGAAAAACCGCGATCAGGTCCTTAGAATCGTCCCGCCACGCGGTATCTCGTGATCCGAGCGGGAGTTCCGTCTCAATGCCAAGGCTGGTCGTCGAGAAGGGGGCCGACAAGGGGAAAACCATATCCCTCGCGGGGGTCGGCGTCGTCGTCGGGCGCGACACCAGCGCCGGAATCTCCATCAACGACACGATGGCGAGCCGCAATCACTTCAAGGTGGAGGCCCGCAACGGGACCTTCTACCTCGTCGACCTGAATTCCAAGAACGGGACGCTGCTGAACGGGAGCCGGGTCAAGGAGTCGAAGATCCAGCCGGGCGACCGGATCCAGGTCGGGGAAACGGTGTTCAGCTTCATGGAGGACGTGAAGGCGAAGGAGGAGCTGATCGGCCGGATCGTCGGGCGCCGCTACAAGGTGATCGAGAGGGTCGGGCGTGGCGGGATGGGAACGGTGTACAAGGCGGAGCAGATCCGGCTGAACCGGCTGGTGGCGCTGAAAATGCTGCAGCAGGAACTCGTCGGGGATCCGACGTTCATCAAGAAGTTCATGGACGAAGCGCGCGCCGCGGCGCAGTTCAACCACCCGAACGTGGTGACGGTCTACGAAATCGACGTGGACAACGAGATGTCGCCGCCGGTGCCGTTCATCGCGATGGAGTATCTGCCGGGCGGCTCGGTGCAGGACATGCTGTCGCGCGAGAAGAAGCTCCCGGTGGACCGCGCGCTCGCGGTGATCCTCGACGCGGCGCGGGGGCTGGAGTACGCGGAGAAGAAGCAGATCGTCCATCGGGACATCAAGCCGGACAACCTGATGGTCTCGGAGGACGGGCGGATCAAGATCGGGGATCTCGGGCTTGCGAAGAGCCTGAAGAAAGACGGCAACCGGCAGGAGGAGGGGGTCTTCGGGACGCCGCACTTCATCGCGCCGGAGCAGGCGCTCAACAAGCCGATCGACATCCGCGCGGACATTTACGCGCTGGGGGCGACGTTTTACCGGATCCTGGGAGGGACGACCCCCTACCAGGGGGCTTCGGCGAAGGAGATCATCGTCAACAAGCTGAAGGGTCCGCCGCCGTCGCTGGAGACGCTGGATCCCGGGCTGCCGAAGGGTCTGGTGGCGATCGTGGACCGGATGATGCGGAATGCGCCCGAGGAGCGCCATGCGACGGCGAAGGAGCTGGTGACGGAGCTGGACAAGCTGCGTCGCGAGATCGTGGGAACGATGACGGGGCCGATGTCGCTGACGCTGGACGCGGGGCCGGCCGGTTCGAGCGCGAGCGCGTCGGCGATCGGGGATGTCCGCCGTCCGGCGGCGCCCGTCATCGTGCTGACCGGTGCTGCGGCGATGCTGATCGTGACGGTGGCCGTGGTCGCGGTGACGCTGATCCGGAGGAACAACGGCGAGCAGGACGGCCAGCCGCAGCCTCCCCCGCCGGTGGTGGTGAACGGCGGCGACCTGGAAAAGCTCGCCAATCTCGCGAAGAAGGCGCTCGCGAACGCCGAGCTCGTGGAGGGGACGATCGACGCCTCCGACCCCGCGTCCATCCGGAAGGTGATCGACGCGTACGAGACGGTGGCGCGCGAGTATCCGGGGACGGATGTCGAGGCGACCGCCCGCAAGCAGGCCGGCTTCTGGCGCGACCAGATCGTGCGGCTGGAGGCCACGCAGCTCTGGAGCGACGCGGAGACGGCGAAGACGCGCTTCGAGGCCGCGCGTCGCCTGTATGCGGACCAGAAGACGACGTTCGACGTCGTCGTGCTCGAGGCCGAGTCGGCGATGACGCGGTATGGGGAGTATGCCTCCCGGTATCCCGAGGACGACCGCGCGGGGGAAGCGAAGGACAAGATGGACCAGGTCGACAAGGCGCTGGATCTCCTGCGGCGGCGGAACGGCCTGTGGGAGGGACTGAGGACCGCGGTGACGGACCTCGTGAGCCGCCGGCAGTGGGGAGCCGCGGAGGCGAAGTTGACGGAGGCGGCGAAAGATCCCGAGTATGCGGACTATGGCGCCCGGATCCGGGAGGCGCAGGGGAACCTGGAGCGGGAGGCCGGGTCCGCGTTTGCGGAACTGGAGGCGCAGATCACGACGCGGCGGGCCGCGCACGACTTCGAGGGGGCGCGCAAGCTGGTGGAACAGGGCCGCGGGTGGGGATACAGCGGGTTCGGACCCGCGTGGGACCGCATCTCCCGGGCGATCGACGACGCGGAAAAGGAGACCCGCACGGCGGAGGCGGCCCGGGTCCGCTCCGAGCGCGTCGCCGCGCTCCGCGAGGCGAGGCTCCGCGCGGTGGACGCCGCGCGCGGCCGGTACGACTTTGCGGGCGGGGCGGGCCTTCTCAGGGATGTCCGGACCAGGATGACCGATGCGGACCTTGCCGCCGAGGCGGATGCGTGGATCGCCGACATGAGCGCGGCGGCCACGGGGCACCAGGTCCTCGTGGACAGGATCAACTCCGGGAAGGTGCGCGACGTGAAGATCGAGCTGGAGAAGATCCGGGTCGGCGGCCGGCCCGTCGCGGCGACCTCCGAAAGGCTGTCCCTGGAGATCGACCGCGGGGCGAAGGTCGATGTCGCCTGGAAGGACATCCGCGCGGCGGAGTACCGCATGGTGATGAAGTCGGTCGATCTGGACTGGACGATCGTCGCCGGCCTGATTTCCGCCGAGATCTGCCTCGGGATGCCCCGCGAGCTGGATACAGACTCGACCCTGATCGATCGCTACGCGGACAAGGGCGCCGAGGAGCAGGCCCGGCAGCTCCGGGAGCGGGTCGCCGCGACGCTGCGGGATGGCGGAATGCATGAACGCGAGGCCGCGGAGCGACTCGACCAGGCCCGGACGGAAATCGGCCGCCAGAACTGGCAGCGGGCGCTCGACGACCTGAACGAAATCGCCACGCGGCTCAACTCGACGTCCTTCTACTCCGCGCGCCGGGCGGAGATCGATTCCCTTCAGGACAGCTGCAAGGACAAGCTCCGGAAATGACGCTGGAGCTCCGGGAGTCGGAAGGCGGCACCGTGATCCGGCTGAAAGTGCGCCCGCAGGCCGGCCGTGACGGCATCGGGACCTGCCACGGCGGGGCGCTGCGGGTCCACGTCTCCCCCGCCCCGGAGCGGGGGAAGGCCACGCGCGCCGCCCTGGCGCTCCTCGCCCGAGCACTGGGGCTGCCTGCGGCCTCCCTCCGCCTTCTCACGGGCGCGACGTCCCCCGACAAGTCCGTCTGGGTCCCGTTGCCCGCGCCCGACGTTCACTCGAAACTCAGGAGCTGAGCATGCATACGTGGGAACAGGTCATGGTCCCGGTCAACTGGCTGCGCGAGCGGATCCGGACGAAACCCCGCACGGCCATCGTCCTCGGAACCGGCCTCGGGGGACTCGCCGGGGAGATCGAGAGGCGTCAGGCGTTTCCCTACGACCAGATCCCCGGTTTCGTGCAGGCGACCGCGACCTCGCACAAGGGCGAACTTGTCTTCGGTGAACTCGACGGAGTCCCCGTCGTCGCGATGGAGGGCCGGTATCACTTCTATGAGGGATACTCGCTCGACCAGATCACGCTTCCGGTCCGCGTGATGCGGGCCCTCGGAGCCGAGCTGCTGATCGTGTCGAACGCGGCGGGGGGGATGAATCCTCTCATGAAGCCGGGGGAGATCGTGCTGATCGACGACCACATCAATCTCATGGGCGTCAACCCGCTCGTCGGGCCGAACGACGACCGTCTCGGGACGCGGTTCCCGGACATGTGCCGTCCGTACGACCCCGCGCTCCTGGACATCGCGGAGCGCGCGGCGGTCCACTTCGGGGTTCGCGCGCGGCGCGGCATCTATGTGGCGCTGACCGGCCCCTGTCTGGAGACGCGTGCGGAGTACCGGTTTCTGCGCCTGATCGGAGCGGACTGCGTGGGGATGTCGACCGTCCCGGAGGTGATCGTCGGCGTGCACTGCGGTTTCCGGATTCTCGGGCTCTCCGTGATCACCGACCAGTGCTTTCCGGACGTGCTGGAGCCGGTGGACATCGACCGGATCATCGCCACCGCGCAGGCGGCGGAGCCGGGGATGAAGGCGCTCATCCGGGGTGTGCTCCGGAAGGCCTTTGAGCGGCCGACCGAGGACGCCGTGCGCGGATAACGGATCGATCGGGCCTGTGTCCCGCCGCACCGGGCGGGTACAATCCGGCCCTGTCCCGGGAGGCACGGTGCCGAAACTTCTCGTCGAGAAAGGGCCGAACAAGGGCCAGGCGCTCGCGCTGGGCGACCTGTCGCTCTGCGTCATCGGGCGGGAACCTGGGTGCCAGTTCGTCCTGAACGACTCCAACGTCTCGCGGAAGCACTGCGAGCTGGTGAAGACTTTCGACGTGTGGAAGCTCCGGGACCTGGGGAGCCGGAACGGGACGCACCTGAACGGCAAGAGGGTGGAAGGCGAGAGGGAGATCGCGATCGGGGACCGGATCCAGACGGGCGAGATCCTGATCTCGTTTCTGGACGACCGGGAGGAGAAGGACCGGGGAGGGCTGATCGGGCAGCGCCTGGGGGGATACAGGATCCAGGAGCGGCTGGGGCGCGGCGGCATGGGAACGGTCTACAAGGCGAACCAGATCGCCCTGAACCGCGAGATCGCCCTCAAGGTCCTCTCCCCCGATCTCGTGAACGACGGCGTTTTCCGCAGCCTGTTCATCGCGGAGGCGCGTTCCGCGGCGTCGCTCAACCACGGCAACATCGTGCAGGTCCATGACGTCGGGATCGAGAACGGCCTGCATTTCTTCTCCATGGAATTCATGCCGAACGGCAGCGTGCAGGATCTGCTTCAGCGGGAAGGGCGCCTCCCGCCGGCGCGTGCGCTCCGGATCGCGATGGATGCGGCGGCCGGGCTGGCGTATGCGGAGCGGAAAGGGATCGTCCACCGCGACATCAAGCCCGAGAACCTGATGATCAGCGAGGGCGGGACGGTGAAGATCGGGGATCTGGGGCTGGCGCTGAACGTGGAGAAGGGCGACATCGACGACCAGGTCGGGATGATGGGGACGCCGCACTATTGTGCGCCGGAGCAGGTCACGCGCGGGAAGCTGGACCACAGGACGGACCTGTATGCGCTGGGCGCGAGCCTGTACCGGATGATGGCGGGGAAACCACCGTTCACCGGATCGACGCTGAAGGAGATCCTGGTCCGGAAGGTGAAGGAGAAGGCGGTCCCGCTCGCTGCGGCGTCTCCGGGGGTGCCCTCCGAGGTCAGCGACCTGGTGATGCAGATGATGGAGAAGGACCCCTCCAACCGGCCGCAGTCCGCGGAGGAGGTCCGGGGGAGGATTGAGGCGATCCTGCCCGGGCTGGACGGCGGGATGCTCTCGGGAGGCGGAACGCGGACCGCAAGTTCGCACGGATCCTCGGCGACGCTCGGGGTGGCTCCCGGCCCGGCGCCGCAGACCGCTCCTCCCCCGCCCCACCGGCAGGTCCCCGCCCACTCCGGGCGCCCGGTGGCCACCGCGACCTGGCTCGCCGTCTCCTCCCTGCTCCTCGCGTGCGCCATCGGCGGATTCGGCTGGCTGTACATGCGGGACAGGAATGGGACGCGGATTCCGGCGCAGCCGCCGGGCAACGGGACCGAGGGGGGCGGCAACGGATCCGGCCCCGCCGTTCCGGATCCCGCCCACGCCGCCCTGGACGAGTTCACGCGCTGGGAGACCGCGAATGCATCGCGGCTGCAGTCCTCGGACGGGATCAACGAGGCGCTTCTGAAGCTGGAGCGGTTGCGCGAGGCGTTTCCGAATTCCCCTGTGGCGGCGAGCGCGACGACCCGCGGGGACGAGTACCGGCGGAGGCTGATCCTGGCGGCAGGAGAGGCGATGCTGGAGGAGGTCAACCGGCAGTGGGCTGCGGCCCTGGCGGCCTTTCCGGAGGACCGGGATCTCACGATTCTGGAAGCGGCGCTGGAGGCGTACGAGGGGGTGCGGCGCCGGTATCCGGAGCTGGCGCGCCAGGTTTCGACGCGGGTGGAGGAGAACGGCCGCCTTCTGAACCGTTACCGTGCCTCGGCAGAGGACTGGGCTCTGACGAGCATCGAGTCCGAGCGGCGCCGCAGCACGGAGCGATTCGCGGAGGCCGCCAAACTTCTGGAGGAAGCGGCGCGGCGGCTGGAGGCGCCCTGGAAGCCGCTGGCGGAAGGCGCGCTGTCGAGCCTGCGCGACGCGGAGCGGACCTGGTGGGAGCGCGCTTCGGGACAGCGGATTCCGATGCTGCTGGGAGTCCGGGGCTGGGACGACGCGCGTGCCGTGCTGAACAAGGCGCGCGAGCTGCTGAGCGCGGACTATCACGACCGGATCGACGCGCTCCTCAAACGCGTCGACGAGCTCGCCGCGCAGTCCGAGGTGACTCCCCCGCCGCCGACGGGTCCGACGGATGCGGAGATCGTCGGCGCCGCGGGTGCCGAGGCGGAGGAACTGGCCCGGGCCTGGAAATTCGAGGACGGGGCGCGCCTGTGCCGGGAGGCGTTCGGCCGGCTGAAGGACGGCGCGAACGGGGACAGCCTGCGCCAGCTGGCGGATGACCTGGAGGCGATCGAGATCTTCAAGCGGTCGCTGCGCTCGCGCATCAACGGCGGGGACGGCGCCGGCACCGGTCTGGGGTCGCGCACGTTCCGGCTGTCGCGGGCGGTGTCCGCGAACGAGAATGGGATCCGACTGGCGGACGGGCGCGATGTGCCGTGGGACACCGTCACGGCGATCGAGGCGTTCCGGCTCGCTTTCAACGGGTGGGACGTGTCCTCCCGCGAGGCCGTCGGCGTCGGGCTGCTCTGTCTCCGGGCCCAGTCCTGGCGGACCGCCCGGTTCGCCTTCGGGTGGGCCGGCGCGCGCGATCCGGACTCGGCCAGGTTCGCCCGCGCGCTCGCCGACAGGAGCGACCGCGAGGAGCGCAGCTGGATCCCCGCGGATCCGGTCGCGAAGAAGCTGCTGGACGTGGCGCGCGAGGAGAAGTCCGAAGCGGACATCTCCGCGGACCTCATCGTGAAGGCGTATTCGAAGACGAAGGACTGGGTGGCCCAGGGCGAGGTGCTGTCCGGGCTGCAGCTGTTCGAGCAATCGAACGAGCATCTGCGGACGGCGCTGGAGGACAAGTCGCTGGACCGGAAGGATGAGTGGCGCGCGCATTACTTCCTGATGATGAACGGGATCATGACCGGCGACGGCGAGGCCTACCGGAAGCACAGCTATCAGGCTCGCACGCTGATCCCGGACACGGATTTCAGCCGGTGGATCAAGCTCGCCGACCAGACATGGCTCGAAATCGCGGACCAGATCGCCGATCTCGATGAGCTGAGGACCGCCTTTCTCGCCCGCCCGACCCCGGAGGCCTGCCGTCTGCTCCTCAAACTCTACAGCCAGAAGGTCCACCTGCTGATGGAACTGCGGATCGCCGCGCGGTGGATGTGCGAGCAGTGGCCGAACGACGGCGAGACGCGCTCGGGCGAGCCGCTGCGCCTCTGGGCCCAGGCCGCGTTCGACCAGAAGGACTTCTTCAACGCGAAGAAGCTCTTCGAGCGCCTCAAGCGCAACCACGGGAAGCACGAGCTCTGCCGGCCGCGCGAGAACCTCCGGCCCAAGGTGGACGACATCACCGTGGACTGCACCGACCGGATCAAGCGGTACGGGCTGGGTCTCAGGCCGGAGAACCGCTGAGCCGACCAGTGAGCAAAGCCTGTCCGCGGGATCCTCCCCGCGTTCGCCGGGACAGGCTTACTGCTGGAACTCCGCCCGGCGCACCTTCCAGCGATCTCCGTCCTTCTCCCAGTCGGCGGTGAGGCGCAGCCGCCCGACGGTGATCCCGTCCTTCGGCTCCTTCGGGAAAATGAACACTTCGAGCTGCATGCGACCGATTCCGTTCTCGATGGTCAGATCCTGGAGCAGGAAGTTCACCTTCTCGAGGGGCATCGCGCGCAGCTGCTCCTCCAGGCGCCGCCGCGTGGCGGCGGCATCCCCGGCGCCGGTCAGCACGGCGGGGTGCAGGACGCCGACCGCGGCCGCGATGTCGCCGCGCCCGATCGCCTCGGCGCAGGCATCCGCCTCCATCAGGATCGCCTCCCGCTCCGTCACGATCAGGCGCTCCACCAGGACGCCTACCCCGGCCGCCAGGAGCACCCCCCCGAGGATCGCCGCGCCGCGCCGGCCCATGCGGCCTACTTCCTGACGCCGGGAGGCAGGTCCTCCTCCGCCACCCCTTCTTCGCCCTCGCGCACGCTCCCGGATTCGCGCCCGGGATGCGCACCCTTGATCCTGTCGCCGAATTCCTTCGCGCGACCCGTGATCTCGCCGCCGGCGCCCGCCATCTCCTTCAGCATCGCGATCCAGTTCCTCCAGTCGGCCTCCCGCGGAGCGTCCTCCCCCTTCGCCTTCTCCCAGTTCTCCAGGTGGTCCGACATCGCGTTCGCCGCCTTCACGTACCAGCGCGAGCAGAGCGCGAATTTCTTCTTCGCCTCCTCCCCCTGCCCCTTCTCCTCCAGGCGCGCCCCCTCCCCCCGGGCCTTGACCCCCTTCAGGAAGAAACACCACGCCCGGTAGTACTGGGCCCAGGTGTGCCGGGGATTGTGGTCCAGCGCCCTGTCAAAATACTCCAGGGCGGTGTCCAGTCTCGTTTCGGAATCCCCCGAGGCGTCGTAGTAGAGGAGGCCGATGGCGTGCAGCCCGTCGTCGTTCCCCTTCTCCTCCTCGAGGACCTTCATGCCCCAATGGAGCGCCTCCCGGTATTTCGCCTCCATCAGCCGTTTGCCGTACTCGTTGGGGGCCTTGACGAACTCCAGCTTTCCCTGCATCCGGCAGGCGTAGACGAGCGCGAGCATGGAGGGGATGAACTCGTCGTCCTTTTCGAGGGAGAGGATGTACTGGGCGTGGGCCTGGTCGAACCGGCCGTTCATGTAGTAGTAGTCGCCCTGCTCCTTGTGCCAGGCGGCGTTCCTCCCCTCGTCTTCCTCGCCGCACCCGGCGAAGAACGGGGACGCTGCGATGATCAGACAGATGGGAATCACTCGTGTCATCGGTCCTGCCTCGAATGTGGGCCCCCGCCCGCGCGGGAGTCTACCGGAAGGGATGGGCGGGCGGAAGGGGGGTCAGAGGCGGCGGAGGGCTTCCCGGACCAGGTCTTCGGCGCGCGCGGCCTTCTGCCCGAGGGCGGCCTCGGCGTCGCGAACGGCCTTTTCGGCGGCCGGGCGCGGAATGGAGAGCGCGACGAGGGCGAGGATGGCGTCGCCGACGAGGGTGCGTCGGGGATCCGGCGAGGGGGCGAACCCCTTGAACGTCTCCTGCAGATCCAGGACGAGCCGCTGGGCCGTCTTGGGGCCGACCCCTTTGAAGCGGCGGAGGAGGGCATGGTCGCCGTCGGCGATGGCCCGGGAGAGGGCGTCGACCGGGCCGGCGGAGAGGATGGAGAGCGCGGTCGCGGGGCCGACGCCCTGGACGTTGAGGAGGAGGCGGAAGACTTCGCGTTCGTGTTCGGTCGCGAAGCCGAAGAGGCGGATCCCGGCCTCGCCGCCGGACTCGAGGTGCGCCCAGAGCCGGACGCGGCCGGAGGAGGGCAGGGCATCGAAGGAGGCGAGCGAGATGCGGAGCGCGTAGCCGACCCCGCCGCACTCGATCACCGCGGTCCCCGGCGATTTCCGGACGAGCTGGCCGTCGAAGAATTCGTACATGGTCAGCGCCCCAGGGCCTGCCGGAGTTCCTCCGCCATCCGGGCGGCGGTGGTGCTCCCCGGGCGGAGGACGAGGCAGCTCTCGAAGGCGGCGAGCGCCGCGAGGTCCTGCGCGCGGCCCGCCTCCGGGCCGCCGGCCGTCCTCTGGGCCTGGGCCGCCG
>JABWAY010000314.1 GCA_013360825.1 Candidatus Brocadiia bacterium
TCGACCGCCTTCGCCTGCCGGTCCGCGGGCGCGGCCTTCGCGGCGGCCGCGAGCGCGTCGGCCCTCTCCAGCGCCTCCTCGACGGGCGTCGCGAGGAGGAGGACGGAGACGAGGAGGCTCATCCCCCGGAGCCCCCTTCCTTCGTCGCCCGGAGCTTCCTGCGCGCGCGGTAGAGGCGCGCCTTCACGCTGTTGACGGACGTACGGAGCGACGCCGCCACTTCCCGGATCGGCTGGCCCTCGAGGTAGTGGAGCCGCACGTCCGCCATCGACGTCACCGGGACCGAGTCCGGAGCGCAGACCACGGAGCCCCGGGGGATGTCCTCGGTGGAGATGCCTTGCAGGTTCAGGGCGACGCGGTGGGAGGGGCCGGCCTCGGGGACCGTCTGTCCGTGGACCTGGACGCCCCGCACCCGGGTCCGCACCCGGGCGGGCAGGACCTCCACCTCGTCGGCGACCGAGACCCGCCCGGAGACGCAGGTGCCGGTGACCACCGTGCCGAATCCCCTCATGCTGAAGGCCCGGTCCACCGGCACCCGGAAGGGGCCCTCGTGGGGGCGCCGGGGCAAGCGGGTGACCACCGCGTCCAGCAGCGCCCGCAGGGCTTCGATCCCGTCCCCGGTGGCGCTGGAGACGGGCACCACGGGGCTCCCCGCGAAGGGGGTGCCCTGGAGGTGGGACGACACCTCCTCGGCGGCGAGCTCCGCCAGGTCGGCGTCGACCACGTCGGTCTTGCTGAGGGCGACGACCATCCGCGAGACCTCGAGGAGCCTCAGGATGTCCAGGTGCTCCCGGGTCTGGGGCATCACGCCCTCGTCGGCGGCGACGACGAGGAGGGCGAGGTCGATGCCGGTGGCGCCGGCGACCATCGTCCGCACCAGGCGCTCGTGGCCGGGCACGTCCACGACGCCCCCCCGGGCTCCCGAGGGCAGGCGGATCGGGGCGAAACCCAGCTCGATGGTGATCCCCCGGCGCTGCTCCTCGGCGAGGCGGTCGGTGTCCACGCCGGTCAGGGCGCGCACGAGGCGGGTCTTGCCGTGGTCGATGTGTCCGGCGGTGCCGATGACGAAGGAGGCCATGGAACTCCGGTTGCGCCGGCCGGGTGTGGGGGGGAGTATAGGGATCTCCGGCGCCCCCCCGCGACGGAACACCCACAGGATCGGCCCCGAGGCGGCATAGGCGCAGAACCCGAACGCGATCGTCATCTCCTTCTCCAGCGCCACCAGCACCGCGATCAGCACCACCTCGATCATGCGGGTGAACCGGCGGCGTCCGCGGAGAAGCTTGTTGACCATGTGCGCATACCGGACGTTCGAGACCATCGCAAGCCCGCAGGCGAGCACCGCGAACGGCAGCGCCAGGACGATCCAGACGGCCAGCGGGCTGTCCCCCTGCGAGTTGCGCAGAAGGCAGATCGACGCGACGACCCCGGCGGCGGCCGGCGACGGAAGGCCGCGGAACGACATGTGGGCCTCCTCGTCGAGCGTCGTCTCGACGTTGAAGCGCGCGAGGCGGAGGGCGGCGCAGGCGGCGTAGACGCCGCACATCGCCGTGGCGACTTTCTGGGGGATGATCGTCCCGCAGGTCTGCATCGTGACCCAGGCGAGGAACGCGGGGGCGAGCCCGAACGTGACCACGTCGCAGAGCGAGTCGAGCTCCGCCCCGAACTTGGACGCCTGCCCGGTCATCCGCGCCACCCTGCCGTCCAGCGCGTCGAACACCATCCCGAAGATCACGCACCACGCGCCGATCTCGAAATGGTGCGCCGCATCCGCCGCAAGATTCATCCGGGCGTCCGCGAACCCCCGCGCCGCGAAGATCACGGCCGCAAACCCGCAGAGGATGTTCCCGAGCGTCACCAGCGTCGGGAGCAGCACGATCCCCTTCAGCTTCCTCACCTTGAACCGGCGCGTGTCCTTCAGCGGAGTCTCCCGATAATGGTGGAAGCGCCGTAAACGGCCTGGCCGACGCGGACATCGACGGACTTGAGCCGGTCCTTGGGCACGTACAGTTCCGTCCGGGACCCGAACTTGATCATCCCGAACCGCTCGCCCCGTTTCAGCCGGTCTCCCGGCTTCGCGGTGCAGATGATCCGGCGTGCGATGAGCCCGGTGACCTGCCGGACGAGGAGTTTAGCACCCGTGGCGGGGCATTTCAGTCCCAAAGCGTTGGACTGGTTCTTCGGCCCGGAGTCGGGGTGACGGGCGTCGAGGAAGAGTCCGGGGGTGAACCGGACGTACTCGACCTCCGACTCCCACGGCGTGCGGTTGATGTGGCAGTTGAAGACGGAGAGGAAGATCCCGATCCGGACGGCGGGGCCCTGGATGTAGAGCGGCTCCTCGCACTCGGTGATCTCGGTCACCCGCCCGTCGGCGGGGGAGACGAGCGCGTCCGGGTCGGCCGGGACGGGGCGCTCGAAGTCCCGGAAGAACGAGAGCACGAACAGGAACAGCAGGAACGGCGCCGGGGAGGCGGGGGGGTAGAGGAACCAGACCCCCGCGCCGAGGGCGGCGGAGACCAGGAACGACAGAAACATCTCCCTGAGTCCATGTCGGGCAAAAGGCACGGGGACCTCCAGGCCGATAAACCAGACAGCCGACCGTGGCGCGAGTCCGCACGGCCGGCGGCGCAGAGGGTACGGACTCGGTCGCGGCGGCGCAACCGTTTCGGGTTGGGCCGGCGTCGGGAGGCATGGCATCATGACCACCGTCAGGCTCGACCCCCGCAGGCTCCTCGACCTCGGATCGTGGGGATTCTGGGCGCTCGTCGTCCTCGGACTCTCGCTCTTCCTCGGGACAACCAGCGTCGCCGCCTGGCGCAAGAACGCCCGGCTCCACGACCGCCTCACCGCCGTCTCGACCGCCGTGGACGCGCTCGAAGCCCGCAACCGCAGTCTGGAAGGCGAAAAACAGGCCCTGACCGACGACCCGGCCTACATCGAGCGGGTCGTCCGCCGCGAACTCCGGAGGCTCGGACCCGACGAATGGGTGATCGACATGAGGGGATCGAAGTAGTGAAGGAGTTCCTCCACCCGTCGGAAGTGGAGACGCTGCTCCGGTCCGTCGAGGGCGGCTCCCCGGTCCCCCGCGGCGCGGAGGGGACGCTCCCATGGGACTTCAAGCGCCCCGAGCGCGCCTCCAAGGAGCAGATCTCCGCGCTCGCCAACCTGCACGAGATCTTCGCGCGGTCGTTCGGCGCGTCGCTCTCCGGCCTGCTCCGCACCGTGACGGAGGTCCGGCTGGAGGCGGTCACCCAGATGTCCTACCAGGAATTCACCGCGTCGCTTCCCAACCCGACCTGCTACACGGTCTTCGCGTGCGAGCCGATCGGGGGGCAGATGATGATCGAGTTCGGGCCGTCGGTGATGTTCCCGATCATCGACCGGCTGCTGGGCGGGTCGCAGGCGGGGGCGACGGTGCCGGACCGGCCGCTGACGGCGATCGAATGGACGCTGGCGTCGACGATCGCGCGGCGGGCGCTGGCGGACCTGGAGGGGATGTGGGGGTCGGTGAGGAAGCTGACGTTCCGGACGGCGTCGAGCGAGTCGAACCCGCTGCTTCTGCAGTCGATGCCGCCGAACGAGCTGGTGGTGGTGGTGGGGTTCGTGGTGCGGGTGGGCGAGGTGGAGGGGCGGGCGCACGTCTGCATCCCCTACGTGACGATCGAGCCGCTGGTGGGGGAGGTTCAGGCGCACTCCTGGTATCCGCCCGCGGGATCCGCCGCCGCCGCGACCGCCGTCCAGGGGGCCCTCGCGGAGGCCGCGGTGCGCGTCAGCGTCGTCCTCGCCGAGACCACGGTGACCCTCCGTGACCTCCTCACGCTCGAGCCCGGGGACCTCGTCGAGACCGACCGCCCCGCGGCCGGGCCGGTGAGCATTCTGGTGGAGGGGAAGCGCAAGTATCTCGGGCGGGCGGTGGCGTGCCGGAACCGGTACGCGGTGATGGTCGAGGGGCCGGACGGGAGGCGAGGGTGACGCGCCCCCTGGTCGAGCTGCTGGCCCTGGAGCTGCCGGTGGCGGTCGTGCTCGCGGAGCGGACGATGACGCTCGGGCAGGTCCTGGCGCTGGCGCCGGGGGCCGTGATCGAGTTTCCGCAGGCGGTGGCGGGACCGCTCGACATCCGGCTTCACGACCGCCGGATCGCGGTGGGGAACGCGGTGCGCGCCGGAGACCGGTTCGGCGTGCAGGTCCTGGACGTGGCGGATGCGGACGGGATCCTGCGGCCGCTCGACCCGGCCGCGCGAGGGTAGGAATTCGCCCGCGTCTGGCTTAGACTGGGCGCCGATGCGCCGCACCGCCGCCATCCTTCTCGTGTTCGCGCTCCGTGTGGGCGCCGAGGAGGCGTTCACGCCGGCGCTGGAGAGCGGCGACACGTGGGTGGTGCACACCGAGGCGGCACTGGAACTGCGTCTCTCGGTCGTTCCCGTCGAAGGGGGGCGCGACGGGACCCCGATCGTCCGAACCGTCCGCAGCACCCTCGCGCTGGAGCGGACGGTGGACTGGGTCGAAGTCCCCCGGACGGGCGGGCCGGAGGCCTGGAGGGTGCTCTTTGTCCGGGCGCGAAGCTCGGAGGGGGCGGGGACGCCGGAAACCGCCGCGGGGTGGGAGGGGCGGAGCTGGGAGGTGCGCGGCGTGGAGACCGTCCCCGCCGACCCGCCCGCAGACGTCGGGCAGGCCGAAGCGGTTGGGCGAGACCATCGACGGGGCGGCCGCCTGGGCGTGCGCGGCGCTCAGCGCCGAGGCTTGGGGAAAGAGGGTGCCGAG
>JABWAY010000315.1 GCA_013360825.1 Candidatus Brocadiia bacterium
CAGAGAGCGTCGACACGCTCCTGCAGGAACCCGCGCGGCGCCGCCTCGGAGACCCACGGAACACGCGACGCCAGCGCCGCCAGCCGGTCCCGCAGCGCCGCCCGCTCCGACTCGACGAGGTCGCTTCCCCCCAGCCGCGTCTCGATCCCCTCCAGGTCGCGCGCCAGCGCCTCCGGATCCGGAGCCGACCCGCCCCGCGCGCGGGGATGCGCCCCCGCCTCCTCCCCCGCCTTCCCGATCGCGTCCCGCACCTGCGCGGCGAGCACCTCCTGCTGCTCCTCCGTGTCCCAGATGTGCCGGAAGACCCACAGGTCGGAGACCGCCGCCGCCGCCCGCCCGCACAGGACCGCGCTGGCCGCCACCATCCGCTGCAGCTTCACCGCCCGCCGGTCGGAAATCGGAATCCCGGCCCGCCGGAGACGCGTGACCAGCTCCACATGGGCCGCCCGGACCGGCGACAGGTCGATCGACCCGAGCGCCCCGTGAAGCGCCGCCACGCCGGCCACCTTCATCCCCCCCGGCCCGCCGCGCCCTCCCAGGTCCAGCCTCCACCCCGCATCCAGCACCTCCCCCAGCCGCTCCCCCGGCACGTTGTCGCATTTCACGCGCATCAGAAACCGGTCGAACAGCGCGCCGAGGGCATCGTCGTCCGGGAGCCGGTTGGACGCGCCGACGACCATGAGGAGGGGAAGAGGGCGGGTCTCCTTCCCGCGCCGGAAGACGCGCTCGTTGAGAGCCGTGAGGAGCGAGTTCAGGATCGCCGAGTTCGCGTTCAGCAGCTCGTCGAGGAAGACGAAATCCGCCTCGGGGAGCATTCCCTCGGTGTTCGTGACCAGGTCCCCCTCGCGGAGGCGGCGGATGTCGAAGGGGCCGAAGAGTTCGTTCGGTTCCGTGAACCGCGTCAGCAGGTACTCGAATGTCCGGCCGTCCAGGCGGCGCCCCAGCTCGTGCACCAGCGCGGACTTGGCGGTCCCCGGGGGACCGAGGATGAAGAGGTTCTCTCCGGCGACGAGGCAGACTCCCATGAGGTCGACGATCTCGTCCTTGCCGACGAAGGCGCGCTTGACGGGGTCGAGGACATCGGAGACGAATCGCGCGGCGTCGGACATGCGGGGATCGCTCGACACGGGGGAACGGACGGCCTGTCCGCACCGTATCGTACCAGCGGGAGGGGGCCGGCCGGCGGGGGGATCACGGGGGCCGGCCCGCCCTCCCGCGCGGGGGGCTGCTACTTCGCCTTCTCCGCCTTCAGCGTCTTCTCCCCCTGGACGATCGTGACGAACCGATCCGCCGCGACGCCCTTGAACTCCTGAACGGTCAGCGTCCCGTCCGGCCAGCGCACGGTGATCGAGTCGACCCTGGTCGCCTTCCCGAGGCCGAAATGCGCCTCGGGGGGATCCTGGTGATTTCCCAGGCCGCTCCCGCACCGGATCTCCCGGATCATCGACAGCCCGCCGGCGACGACCGTGATGCGCGCGCCGATTCCGGAGCGGTTCGCGGACCTGCCGACGAGGCGCACATTGAGCCAGTGGTTTCCGTTCCGCCCGCCCTCCTCGTTGAGGAAGAGGCCGACATCGTTCGTCTTGAGCCCGCCCATGTACCGGTCCCGGTGCTCCTGGCTGAGGCGCATGAACGACCGGCCGGCGAGGATGTCCAGGTCGCCGTCCCGGTCGATGTCGCCGATGGACAGTCCGCCGCACCCCTCCCAGTCGAACCCGGCCACCCCGGTCACCTCCTCGAACGTCCCCTTCCCCGTTCCGCGGTACAGGCGGAGGAACTGCCCGTCCGGATAATCGCCGGCCCCGAGCAGGAGGTCGAGCCATCCGTCATTGTCGAAGTCCGCCCAGGAGACATGGAGGTCCGCGTACTGGAAATTCTGTGCGTCCCGGAATTCGCGTTTCGGCAGCGCCTCCTGGACGGGGATGCGGCGGAACGCCCACCCCGCCGCCTCCCCCTCGTTGACGAGCAGGCAGGGGGGATCGCTCGCCTCGCCGGCCCACGCGTGCGCGATCTCGCCGAGGAATCCGTCGAGGTCGCCGTCGTTGTCGAAGTCGCCGACGGCGAAGTCGAACGTGTTTCCGTTCGAGCGGAACGGCTGCTCCGGCTGGCGGTTGACTCCCGGCGGGTAGCGGCCGTGGGTGATGGCGTCGCCCGCGAACGTGGTCTTCAGGCCGACCTCCTCGAACGTCCCGTCGCCGCGATTCTTCCAGAGGAGGTTCCACTGCCGCCCGTACGCCATCTCGAACAGGTCCATCCGCCCGTCGTTGTTCCAGTCCGCGTGCGTCACGCCGTAGCTCGGCCGCGCGCTTCCCGCCTTCCCCGGCTCCGCCTCCATCCACAGCCCCGCCTTCCGCGTGATGTCCGTGAACCCGCCCTTGCCGTCGCCCTTCCAGAGCCGGTCCGGCCCGCACCCGTAGAGGACGCCGTACTGGCGGTACTCCCGTCCCTCGTAGAGGTCGAGGCTTCCGTCGTTGTCCACGTCGCAGATCGCCAGCGCCATCGCCGGGCCGTACGACGCGGGCAGGGAAAACTCCGATTCGGCCGCCCGCCGGAACCGGCCTTTCCCGTCGTTCAGGTAGACGCGGCTCCGCACCCCGGGGTCGCACTCCTTCACGGTCGTCCAGCCCCGCCCGTCGAACGTCTCCCAGTTCGAGTGGACGCCCCAGACGGCGTCGGTCGCTCCGTCGTTGTTCAGGTCCGCGAAGTAGAGGTAGGCGGGGACGAAGGGCTGGGTTTTCCCGTTCGCGGTGTCCGCCGCGCCGTCCTTGAGCGGCACGATCAGGACCTCCGGGAACTCGATCCCGGTGTCCTTCCGCTCCTCGAAGGTCCCGTGGCGGTTCAGGTAGAACCGCTGCCGGTCCAGGCAGAGATCCCACGCGCCGTCGCCGTCGAGATCCGCGAGCGCCACGGTCTTCGCCTGCACCCCGTCCAGCCCGCGGTCTTTCGCGGCCTCCCGGAACCAGGGATCGGCGGAAGCGGCCGGAGCGAGAAGTGCTGCGAAAAGAAAACATCCGTGAGCCGTTTTCATGGCGTTCCTCCGGACTCCGCCCCCGCGACAACGGCCGCCGCCGATCCGGTCAGGACGCATACCGCGCCTCCAGCTTCCCGACCCGATCCTCCAGCGCCTGATGCCGCCCCGCGCCGATCCTGTCGAGTTCGAAGACCCCGAAGGCCTGCGTCAGTTTCAGGTCGTCGACCGAGCTCAGCACCTCGTCCGCCATCGGGAACAGCATGGTGTCTTCCTTGTCGATGTGCTCCCGCAGCAGCCCCGTGTAGGAACGCGCCGCACGGCCGAACGCGCCCCCCGCGTCCGCCGTCCCGGCGCGGATCCCGGCGACCGCCTCCCGCATCCGCGCGATCAGCCCCCGCCCCACCACGTGCTCCTCCTCCATGATCCCGATCGGCCCGCCTTCCCTCGGCATCCCCTTCTGGAGCAGCGCCGGAAAAAGACAGTCCTCCTCTTTGGCGTGGTGGCAGCGGTCCGCGTAGACGGACAGGAACTCGAGGAGCCCGTCCAGGTCGTCCCCGGGGACCGCCTCCCCCCGCTCCAGCCGCGCGGCGATCACGTCGAGGACCCCGAGCGCCGTCTTGATGAACACGTGCTCCCGTTTCAGTTCGTCCGTGCTGCGTCCCATGCCGCCGTCTCCCCTCGCCTCCAGGTCCTGCCCCCCGCCCCGCGGCGGACGGCGGTCACCGCTCCTTCCAGTACGCCCACCAGTGCCAGCCCAGCGTGCTGGTGTCATGATGCTGGGCCATCCGCCACCCTTCGCCGAACTCCTCCCGGATCACGCGGTTCGCCTCGTCGAGCGACGTCAGCGCCGATCCCCGCACCGGGCGGCTCAGCCGGATCTCCCCGCCGCCCCAGCCCCTGTAGGGGTCGGTCACGTCCAGTCCCTCCGGCGGCGCCGCACCGGTCTTCCGGATGCACAGGATCGGCAGCTCCGCGTCCAGCGGCGTGTCGCCCTGGTAGGCGTTGGTCGCCGGGTCCGCCCCGACCAGGCAGGCGTCCCCGTTCACCTCGAGCAGCGTCCAGGTCATCCCGCACCGGCTGGGGCTGTCCCACGGGTTCGCGGGCTGGTCCCGGATGTGCGTCCAGAAGCGCTGGGCGGGACGGGCCTCGCCCGCGGCGGCCGCCCGGACGTGGGAGGCGATGAGCTCGGCGAGCGGATTCCCGCGCCGGAACGGCCGGAAGTCGGCGGACTCGAACTCCCGGACCGGAAACCGCCAGGTCATCCCCGCGCACTCCACGGTCAGCGCCTCCGCGTCGATGCGCCCGCGACTCGACAGGCTTCCCGCGAACAGGACCCGGAACGGATCCCCGTCGCCCTTCTGACGGGTGACGGCGACCAGGTCCTCCCCCGCGATCCGGGTCCCCCGCCCCACAAGCACCGGCAGACCCTCCACCGCGATTTCCCCGACGAGCCGCATCCCGTTCCCGAGCTCCACGACGACCGGCCGCATTCCCTTCCCGCCTTTCGGCGGGTCCTTCTGCGGCGCCGGGGGCGGGAGGAGATCGGCCGCGATGGCCGGGGCCTGCCGTCCGGCCGGGCGGAGCAGCACGACGTCGGTCCAGGGCACGGTGACCGGCCCGAACGGCGTGGTCAGCGCGACGTCCCCGTCCTTCACCCAGCCCCGCAGCGTCCCGTCCTCGACCTGCACGAGGTCTCTCGGGTCCCGGAGCGCGCCGCGCGCCCGCATGGACTCGAGCGCCTCCCGCGCACGCGCGACGACCTCGGGGTCCGGGTCGGAAAAG
>JABWAY010000316.1 GCA_013360825.1 Candidatus Brocadiia bacterium
GACGGCCGAGGTGGCGCTGGCGACGTTCGACGACGGCGCGACGCTCGAGCAGCCCTTGACCAGCGACATCGGGCTGGTGCGCTCGCTGGTGGCGGGCCTCGACGCCAACGGCGACACGCGCTCGACGGCGGGCCTGACGACGGCGATCCGCGAGCTGCAGGGGGTGCGCAAGAAGACGACGCATCGTCAGATCGTGCTCCTGGTCAGCGACGGGGTGCTCAAGGACGACCCCGCGGCGGAGGCGGACGCGGCGCGGGCGGCGGGGATCGAGATCTACGCGCTCATCCTGCCGACCAACGAGTACCAGCCGATCAACCGCGACCAGATCCTGGCGTTGACGGGTTCGGCGGACCACATCTTCACCGAGCCGGACCCGACGGAGGTCGTGACGCTGGCGCGCGGCATGACGCGCTACCGGCCGGAGCCGGGGCTGTGGGAGAGCATCACGATCGTCGACGTGATCCCGCGCAACATGCGCTACGTCGCGGGCTCGGCGGTCCCGCCGGCGGCGTTCGACGCGACGGCCAACACGCTGACGTGGACGCTTGGCAACGTGCTGGCGGACGCGTCGATCACGCGGGCGCCGTCCGCGCAGGTGCAGGCGAGCGACCCGCCGGCGACGGTGACCGCGGCGAGGTGGAGGACGCAGACCAGAACGGCGACGATCTTCACCCCCGCAGGATACCAGACGGCCGGGGGCCGCGGGAACCGCAATGACCGGCGCCGGGGACCTTTTCGTCCCGCGGCGCCGCGCTCCTCATTACTTGTGGTCGTGATCGTGGTCGTGCTCCAGTTCGACGGTGTACTGCTTGTCCCCGATCTTCACCGAGAGCTTCGCCGGGATCGGGTCCTGCTTCAGGCAATCGTCCGCCGTCTCGAAGGTCTTCGCGGTCCCGTCGGCCAGGTCCAGCGCCTTCAGGACGACCTGCCTGTTCCCGGACTTGTCCTTGATGTTCAGCCTCGGGGCATCCTTCAGCCCCATCGGCTCGCCGTCATGGTCCCGGACATGGATCGTGAGGACCGCCGCCTTCTGGTCGTGGCAGACTTCAAGGAACGCCACATGGTCCCCGATCTCGATCATCTCCCCGCCGTGGGCCGCCTCGGGATGGTCTTCGTCCTCCGCCCATGTCAGCCGGGCCGCCGGAACCGTCAGGAACACGATCGCGGGCACCAGCACCGTCCATCCGAACTTACGCATCTCCGTCTCCTTTGCTCGCAGGAGGCTCGGGCGTGTGGGCCGTTGCCCCGGTTTCTTCGGGAAACATCGCCGTGAAGACCGCCTCGGCATCACGGTCCGTGTGCTTCGTCACCGCCAGGCGCTCCGCGGCCCTTCGCCCGAACATCCAGAACACCCCGGGGTGCACCAGGAACTCCGCGACGGTCGCGGAGATCAGCCCGCCGAGGATGACCGTCGCCACCGGGTAAAGCAGCTCGCGCCCGGGCTTGTCCGGAGAGAGCGCCAGCGGGACCAGCGCGATGCCGCTGCAGAGAGCCGTCATCAGCATCGGCACCATCCGCTCCTGCCCCGCCCGGATGATCATCTCCGGCGTGAATCCCTCCCCTTCCTCCCTCATCAGGTGCAGGTAATGGTCGAGCAGGAGAATCGTGTTCCGCGAGGCGATCCCCGCCAGCGAGATCAACCCGACCAGCGTCGCCACGGACAGCGTCTGCCCCGTCAGGACGACCCACGCCGACGCCCCGACGAACGCCAGGGGGATGCTGAGAAGCACCTGCATCATCATGTTGCCGGAGCGGAAGTGCGCGAACAGGATGAGGATCATCGCCGCGAGGGCGACGAAGCTGAGGAGGAAGATCCTCCGTGTCGCCTGCGCCTGCGCCTCGAACTGCCCGCTCACGCGGATCGAGTACCCCGGCTGCCGCGCCAGCCGCGCGCGGATCGGCACCAGCGCCCGCTCCACGTCCGCCACGACCTCGCCGAGCGAGCGCCCGCCGATGTTGTGCTGGACCACGATCCGCCGCGTGCCGTCCTCGCGCTGGATCGTGTTCGGCGTCCGCCCGAGCCGGACCTCCGCGACGTCCGACAGCGAGAGGGTGGATCCGTCGGCGGCGCGGAGGGGAAGCGCCCGGATCGACTCGATGTCGCGCCGGTCGCGTGCGGCGAGCCGCACCACGATCGGCACGCTGGTCGTCGCGTCGCTCATCCGGGACAGCGCCTCCCCGGCCAGGGCGAGCTCGACGGTGGACCCGATCGTCTCCATCGTCAGCCCGGCCGCCGCGGCGCGGTCGCGGTTCGGGATCACCTCGATCTGCTCGACCAGCGTCTGGGCCTCCACATAGAGGTCGCGGACCCCCGTGATCGGCTTGAGCGCGGCTTCGATCTCCTTCGCGGTCGACCGCAGCACCTGGAGATCCGGCCCCGACACCTTGATCGCCACCTGCGCGTTCACCCCCGACAGCAGGTGGCTCAGCAGGTGCGCGAGGGGCTGCTCCACGGCCGTCGTGATCCCGGGCATCTCCGCCGCCAGGCGGTCCCGGATCTCCTCGATGATCTCCTCCCGCGACCGCCGGCTCGCGGGATCGAACGTGATGATCGCCTCGGTGAAATTCACCCCCTCCGCGTGCTCGTCCCCCTCCCCCCGCCCCGTCCGGCGGCCGATCCGCTTCACCCCCTCCACCCCCCGCACGATCGTCTCCATCCGCCGGCCGTACGCGTCGCTCGCCTCCAGCCCCGCGTCGGGCGGCAGGATGAGGTTGATCTGCGCCGTCCCCTCGTTGAACGCCGGCAGGAACTCCGATCCCCGCGTCGCCAGGACAAAGAGCCCGGAGATCACCGCGGCCCCGAGGAGCCCGCAGAGCGGCAGCGTGAATTTCATGCTGAAGCGGATGGCGTGCCCGGTCAGGCGCTTCAGGTGCCGCACCAGCCAGGCATCCCCCGAGCGATGCCCCCCTCCGGGACGGCCGAGCAGCAGGTGACAGAGGACCGGCGTGAGCGTGAGGGAGACGGCGAGCGAGGCGAGCGTGCTGATGATGTAGGCGAGCCCGATCGGCGTGAACAGGCGGCCTTCCATCCCGGTCAGGAAGAAGAGCGGGATGTAGACGACGACGACGAGGAGCGTCCCGATCAGGATCGGGTTCCGGACCTCGCTCGATGCGTGAAAGACGACGCGGAGCAGCGACCGGGGAGCGGCGGATTTCGCGTTCTCGGAGAGCCGGCGGAAGACGTTCTCGACGTCCACGATCGCGTCGTCGACGAGGGCCCCGATCGCGACGGCGAGCCCCCCGAGCGTCATGGTGTTGATCGTGAGGTCGAAGGCGCGGAAGACGATCGCGGTGATGGCGATCGACATCGGGATGGCGGTCAGGGTGATGAAGGTCGTGCGGACGTTGAGGAGAAACAGGAAGAGGACGATGACGACGAGGATCGCGCCGTCGCGGACCGCGTCCTCGACGTTGGTGATCGACCGGTCGATGAACGCGGCCTGCTGGAAAATGTCGTCCACGATCTCGACGTCGGGGTCGATGGTGCTCCGGATCGCCTCGACTTCCTTCACCACGCGGTTCGTCAGGTCGGTGGTGTCGACGGACGGCTGCTTGAAGATCACGATGATGACCCCCGGGCCGCCGTCGACCCCCGCTTCCCCCGTCCGGACCGCGGAAGGCCCGAACTCGACGGTCGCGACGTCCCGCAGGCGCACGGGGCGGACGGGATCGGCGCGGACGACCGCCTCGGCGAGCCCGGCCGGGCCGGTCAGGCGCCCGCTGACGGCGACCAGCGGGGCCTTCCAGCCGGTCGGGAGCATTCCGCCCGCCGCGTTGACGTTGGAGGCGCGGACGGCCTCCTCGACGTCCTGCACGGTCACTTCGTGCGCGCGCAGGCTGGCGGCGTCGAGCGTCACCTGGAGTTCCGCGGGAGAGCCGCCGATCACGACCGTCTGCGCGACGCCGCCGATCGAGCGGAGCCGCGGCCGGATCTCGAGATCGGTGATCCGCCGCAGCGCCGTCGCGTCCAGGGACCCGGACCGGCTCCGGACGCCGATCAGCTGAATCTGGCCCATGATGCTCGAGATCGGCGCCATCTGCGGCTGGACGTCGGCGGGCAGAAGCTCGCGCGCCAGCTGAAGCTTCTCCTGCACCACCTGCCGGTTCCGGTAGATGTCCGTCCCCCATCCGAACTCGACGTGCACGATCGCCAGTTCGCGGCCGGAGGCGGACCGGATGCGGGTCACCCCCGTGGCTCCCCCGAGGTGCTGCTCCAGCGGGCGCGTCACGAGCCTCTCCACATCCTCCGGGATCATCCCGTGCGCCTCCGCCATCACCGTCACCGTCGGGCGGTTGAGGTCGGGCAGCACGTCCACCGGCGTCTCGATCGCGACCCAGGCCCCGTAGAGAGCCAGGAGGAGCGACCCGGCCAGCACGAGAAGCCGGTTCTTCAGGCTGAGCGCAATGATCCTGTTCAGCATCAGTGACTGTGCCCCGCGTGCGGATCGACGCCGCCCGCCCCCTCCGCGGCCAGGATCGCCATATGAAGCGCGAACGCTCCGCGGGACACGTAACGGTCGCCGGGGAACAGGTCCGAGTGCTTCGGATCCAGCGCCGCTTCGTCCGCATTGGAGTGCAGGACGACGATCTTCACCTTGCGGAACGTGTCGCCGTCTTCCACATAGAGGATCCGGTCCGCCCCGTCCTCGACGATCGCCTCCGTCGGCACGACGACGCAGCGAGTGAACAGCGACGACACGCTCACGGAAGTGGTCGAGGCCGCGCAATCCGATCTGCGCACGACGTCT
>JABWAY010000317.1 GCA_013360825.1 Candidatus Brocadiia bacterium
CGGCGCCGGCGCGGGGGCCGGCGCGGGCGCGGGCACCCACTCCCGCGCGGACTTCCGCTTCAACGACTCCGGCGGCGCTCCCTTGACCCCCTCGAGCAGTTCCTTGAGCCGCAGTGCCGTGGAGGCGTCCGGCGCCTCGGCGGCGATCGGCCGGGCCAGGAATTCGGTGCGCGGCCGGGGGTCTTCGAGGATGGAGTCGACGAGATCGGTCAGGTCCTGGTGGTCCGGGGCGCGGAGTGCGGGGTCGTCGGAGGCGGGGAGCATCGGGTTCGGGGCGCGTTCCGCCCTGGCTGCATCCTGCCCGGTCGCGAGTTCCCAGAGGAGCTTGTAGGCCAGCTGGAGCACCCTGGGGTCGCCGGGCGGGAGCTTGAGCTCTGCGGCGATGCGGTCGAGGATGTCCCTGCTGATCCGGTCCATGAAGCCCCCTGGGATGGCGCCTTCAACTACAACATCTGTGCCCGCCGAAACGCGGAAATCACCCGAACAAATGGGGAACATACGGCACTTCCGGGACGGCACTGTAAAATATCTTGCAGCTCCCGTGCGACCCTGTCATTTTTCACCGACTGCCGAGGAGGATTATACGCTTGCCGAGCCATGAACCGACGGACATCTTCGAAGCGTCGCCGACCGCGCTGGGGATCGCGTGGGCGGACGGCCACCGGAGCGAATTTTCGTTCCAGCAGCTGCGGGCGAACTGTCCGTGCGCGAACTGCAACGACCTGCGGACGAAGTTCGGGCCGCTGGTGATCAGCGCCGACGCGATCCGGATCCTGGGGATCGAGCCGGTCGGGCGGTATGCGCTGAACATCCTGTGGAACGACGGGCATAAGACGGGGATTTACGGGTTTGAGTTCCTGAGATCCCTGGATCACCCCGCGGCGCCCTGAGGGCGTCGGTGCGGCGGACGGTCACGCGCCCCGGGCGCGGCCCCGGATGGCGACGTAGAGGGCGGGGACGACGAAGAGCGTCAGGGCGGTGGAGCTGACGAGTCCGCCGATGACGACGGTCGCGAGGGGGCGCTGGATTTCCGCGCCGACGCCCGTCGAGAGCGCCATGGGGAGGAACCCGAATCCCGCGACCAGTGCGGTCATGAGGACGGGGCGCAGGCGCTGCTCCGCCGCGCGGAGGACGGCGTCGCGCACAGGGATTCCCGCGTCCAGGAACTGCCGGATCGTCGAGACCAGGACCATGTCGGCGAGGACGGCGACGCCGGAGAGGGCGATGAACCCGATCACCGCGGGGACGCTGAGGGGCATCCCGCGGAGGGCCAGGGCGAAGACGCCGCCGGCGAGCGCGAGCGGGACGCCGGTGAAGACGCGGAGGGAGTCGGCGAAGTTCCGGTAGGTGGACCAGACCAGCGCGAGGATGAGGACGAGGGCCAGCGGCACCACCCACGCGAGCGTCCCGGCGGCGCGTTCGAGATTCTCGTACTGGCCGCCGAACTCCAGCCGGCACCCCGCGCGCCGGAGATCCGGCCCGAGTTCCCGCTCGAGCGCGACCCGCGCCTCGGCCACGAATCCCCCGAGATCGCGGCCGTCGACGTTGCACGTCGCGAGGGCACGGCGGCGCCCCCACTCGCGGGTGACCACCATCGGGCCGCTCACCCGCTCGAGGGTCGCGAGCTGCGAGAGCCGGAGGCGCTGTCCGTCGGGGGCGGCGACGAGAAGCTCCCCGAGGCGTTCCGGCGTCGCCGTCACCGACGCCGGGAGGCGGACGCGGAGGGGGTACCGCCGCTGCCCCACCCGGACCTCGCCCGCATCGAGGCCTCCGGCCGCCTGGACGTAGTCGAGGACATCCGCCGCCTGGAGCCCGTGGCGGGAGAGGGCCTCGGGACGCAGCCGGACCTGCAGGACCGGCTGCCCGACCAGCGGCTCCGCGGACGCACCCGCCGCTCCCCGGACCGTCGCGAGAACCGCCGCGGCGCGCGTCGAAAAGTCCCGGATCGCGTCCAGGTCGTCCCCGATGATCCGGACACCGACGTCGGTGCGGATGCCGGCGACCATTTCATTGAAGCGCATTTCGATCGGCTGGGTGAAGGCGTGGTTCATGCCCGGGAGCGGGCGGAGAACGCGGTCGATGGCGCGGACGAGGGTCTCGCGGGAGTGAGCCTTCTTCCACTGCTCGCGGGGCTTGAGCGTGATGAAGATGTCGCTCACCTCGACCCCCATCGGGTCGGTCGCGACTTCCGGGGTGCCGGTCCGGGACCAGACGGTGAGGACCTCGTCGGGGAACTCCCGCAGCAGGAGCGCTTCGATCGCGGTCGTCGCGCGCGCCGATTCCTCGATCGAGACGCCGGGAAGCCGGACTGCGTTGATGACCAGCGATCCCTCGTCGAGCCGGGGCACGAAGATCGACCCGAGCCGCGTCGCGGGCGCGACGGCGCCGGCGACGCAGAGCAGGGCGCAACCCAGAACGAGCCCTTTCCGCCGGACGGCGGCCGCGACCAGCGGCCGGTAGGCGGCCTTCAGGACGCGGACGATCCAGGGTTCCACGTGCGCGCCGCCGCGGCGGAGGAGAAGCGAGGCCAGGACCGGCATCAGCGTCATCGACAGGACGACGGAGGCGCCCAGCGCAAAGATCAGCGTGAGCGCCATCGGCCGGAACATCTTCCCCTCGGTCCCGTGCAGCGCGAGGATCGGCAGATAGACGATCATGATGATCAGCTCGCCGAAGAGCGTGGGCTTCCGGACCTCTGCGGCCGCTTCTTCCACGACCTCCACCACGGACCGCCCGGTATCGTCCTCGCGCAGGCGGCGGACGGAGTTCTCGACCATGATGACGCTCGAATCCACGACGAGGCCGAAGTCGATGGCGCCGAGGCTCATCAGGGTCCCCGCGATGCCGGCCTGGAGCATCAGGGAGAACGCGCAGAGCATGGAGATGGGGATTGCGGCGGCGACGATGAGGGCGGCGCGCATGTGGCCGAGGAAGAGAAACAGGACGGCGACGACGAGGAGGGCGCCTTCGAGGAGGTTACGGCGCACGGTGGAGAGAACGCGCTCGACCAGCCCGGTGCGGTCGTAGACGACGCGGACGGTGGTCCCGGGAGGGAGGGCCGGTCGGATTTCCTGGAGCCTGCGGTCGAGGCGGCCGGCGACGTCGTGGCTGTTCTCCCCCATGAGCATGAATCCGAGGCCGAGCACGGTCTCGCCGCGGCCGTCCATGGTGACGACGCCGCTGCGGACTTCGTGTCCGTCGAGCACGTCGGCGACGTCGCGGACGAGGACCGGCCGGCCGTCGACGGCGGAGAGGGCGATCGCGCCGATCTCCTCCCGCGTGGACGCCAGGCCGATGCCGTGGACGAGCAGGTCCTCCCCGCTTCCGTGCGCCACGCCGCCGCCGACATTCCGGTTGGATCGCTCCAGGGCCTCGACGACCTCGCGCAGGGTGAGGCCGTGGCGGATGAGGCGCGCGGGGTCGACGACGACATGGAACTGCCGCTCGAGTCCTCCCCAGGCGTTGACTTCCGCGACGCCGGGGACGGAGAGGAGGGGGGGCTTGATGTCGCGGTCGTGGATTTCGCGGGCGGCGGCGAGGTCGCCGTCGGGCGCGGTGACGACATAGTGGAAGATCTCGCCGAGGCCGGTGGAGACGGGGCCCATTTCCGGGCGTCCGATCCCCTGGGGAAGGTCGACCGCCTGGAGCCGCTCGAGCACCTGCGCGCGCGCGAACCAGATGTCCGTGCCGTCCTCGAAGACGAGCGTGACCTGGGAGAGGCCGAACTTGGAGATCGAGCGGACGAGTTTGAGCCCGCGCATCCCTCCCATCGCGGACTCGACGCGCGCGCTGACCTGCTGCTCCATTTCGAGCGGCGCCATCCCGGGCGCCACCGTGTTCACCTGCACCATCACGTCCGTCACGTCCGGAAAGGCGTCGATCGACAGGCGCGAAAGCGACACCGCGCCGGCCCCGCACGCCAGGGCGGAGAGGACCAGCACCGCGACGCGGTTCCGGAGGGACAGCCGGATCAGTGCGTTCAGCATCGGGTCTCGGGGAGGCCGCGCCGCGGCCTCATTCCTCCGGACATCAGCCCGCCCCCATCTGCCCGCGCATCGCCTCGGTCTTCAGCAGGTACGCTCCCGCCGACGCGATCCGCTCCCCCGCCACCAGCCCCCGCGTAATCTCGTACCCCCCCTCGTACACCGCCCCCGTCTCCACCCGGCGCGCCTGGAACACCCCCGGCGTCGCCGTCACGAACACCAGCAGGCAGTCCCCGTCGTTCTGCACCGCCTCCTTCGGCACCACCAGCCGCGGCTCCGCATCCCCCGCCAGGATCTCCGCGCTCCCGAACATCGCCGCCTTCAGCAGCCCGTCCCCGTTCTTCACCTCCGCGAAGACACGCGCCATCCGCGTCCGGTCGTTCACCTCCGCCCCGATCACCGTCACCTTCCCCGCAAAACGCCTCCCGGGAATCCCGTCCGGAAAGAACACCACACGCTGCCCCGCCGCCACACGCGTCAGGTCCGACTCCGCCACATCCACCGCCACCCACATCCGGTCCGTGGCGGCGATCGTGAAAAGCGGCCCGTCCGCCGCCGCCGCTTCGCCCGCCACCGCCGAGACCGCCACGACCGTCCCCGCCATCGGCGCCGTCACCGCCATCGAGGGCGACAGGTCGCTCCCCGCGCCGACGGCGAGCGCCTCCTCCGCCGAGAACCCCAGCGTGCGGAGGCGGAGCAGGGCCTTCTGCGTCTCGAGCCGCGCCTCCTCCAGGGCGGTGCGGGCCTCCGCCTCCTCGCGCCCC
>JABWAY010000318.1 GCA_013360825.1 Candidatus Brocadiia bacterium
CGTCAGCATGCCGTTGATCGCCGTCTCGACCAGCTTGGCGTCGTCCGGCTTCTCGACATAGTCGGCGCGCACGCGCTCGAACACGTCCCCGAACAAGTTGAGCTGGCGATAGGTGTCCGCGGCCGCCGCCTTGGCGCTTGCACCGATGACGATGCGCGGCTGCGTCGCGGCGAGGGTGAGGGCGACGCCCGCCGCAGCTCCCATCAGAAACAGTGAAGTCTTGCGTATCATCCGCGAACCTTTTCTTTTTCCGTTGCAGCCCACCATGGGCTCGGATCCACAGGAACTCCGTCCTTGCGGAACTCGCGGCCCTGCTGCCCGAGCCCGCCGGCCGGCTCGTCACCCTCACCGGCCCCGCGGGAATCGGCAAGTCGCGCCTCGCCCGGGAGGTCGCCCGCCATGTCCTCCGTTCGTTTCCAGGCGGCTGCTGGCTCGTCGATCTCTCCGGTGCTCGGACAGCCGTCGACATCGCCGCAGCCGCGGCCCGCGTCCTCGGCGCCCCGATCGAACAGAACGCCCCCGTCGAGGCTCTCGCCGACGTCCTCCGCTTTCGAAACCCCCTCCTCCTCATCCTCGACGGCGCCGAGTCGCTGACGGCGGAGGCGCCCGCCGTTCTGGGCCCGTGGATGCGCGAGGCGAGACAGGCGCGGTTCCTGGTCACCAGCCGCGTGCTGCTGGGGCTCTCCGGGGAGCGCGACATCCCCGTCCGGCCCCTCGACCTCCCCTCGGGCCCGCGCGACCCGGCGGCCTCCCCCGCCGTGGCGCTGTTCGCCGAGCGCGCCCTGGCGGCCGCCCCGGGGTTCACGCTCTCCGAAGAATCCGCACCGCACGTCCTGTCGATCTGCCGCGCCCTGGACGGCATCCCGCTCTCGATCGAGATCGCAGCCTCGCGCCTCCGCGATCTTCCGATCGAGCGCGTCGCCCGGGAACTGCAGCAGGGCGCCGGCGCCCTTCATGACCAGGGCTCCGCCGCCGCCGTCACCTGGAGCCTGGCCTCGCTGGCTCCCTGGGAACGGGCGGCGCTCCGGCAGCTCGCGACCTTTCGCGGCGGGTTTTTCCTGGAAGCGGCCGAAGCCGTGGTCGACCTCTCCGGGTTCGAAGACGCGCCCCTGGTGATCGACGCGATCCAGACGCTGTGCGACCAGAGTTTTCTCCGCACCGACGATCTCGCCCAGGGAACCCGGTTCATCCTGTTCCGTCAGGTCCAGGAACTGAGCCTGCGGGAGGGCCGGGACGAGGCGGCCGCCCGGCGGCACACGGAATGGGTTCTGCGCCACGGGAGGGAGTGGACGTCCCGCGTGCACTCGCCGCGGGCGCGGGAGGCGATCGAGCAGCTGGACGCGGAGAGGGACAACCTGTCCGCGGCGATGGAGCGCACCGGGGGTGAGGTCGCCGCCGGGCTGATCCTCGCCTACGAGGACGCGCTGACCGTGCGGGGGTCGATGCTCGAACTGGAGCGCATGCAGAGCCGCGTCCTGCAGGACCCGGATCTCTCGGACGCGAGCCGGGTGCGCCTCGAGGTGGCGCGCTCGAGCGTGCTCCTCTCGCTCGGCCAGTACGCGCTCGCCTGCGAGTCCGCCGCGCGCGCTCTCCGGCCGGCACCCTCCGGAACGCAGGCGCATGCCCGGATCGTCATCGGCATGGCCTGGATGCTGCTCGGATCGCAGGACGAAGCGCGGGAGGAAATGGAGAGAGCCCTGGTCTGCGCCCGCGCCGCCGGAGATGTGAAGGAGGAAGCCACGGCGCTGGTGCGCGCGGCGACGATCCTGGACCAGCAGGGACATCCGGAGGAGGCGCTGGACCTCGCCACGCGCGGGCTGGAGATCGACCGGCAGCTCGGCAGCCCGCTGCTGGTCGCGCGCGACACGGGAATCCTGGGGATGATCCTCGGCCACGTCGGCCGGACCGACGAGGCCCTTCAGGTCCTGGAGGAAACCCGCCGGTTCGCGGCGGAACTGGGGCACCGCGCCCACGAGGCCAGCGTCACCGGAAACATGGGAACGCTCATCCGGAACACGCGTCCGCTCGAAGCCCTGCGCCTGCACGCCGAGTCCGAGGCGATTTTCCGCGACCTGGGCAGATCCACGTCCGCCGCACTCCAGACGTACAACCGCGGCCGGACCTGTTTCGACCTCGGACGGCTGGACGAGGCCGTCGAGTGCCTGGAAGCCTGCCTGGCCCACGCCGAGTCCGGGGGTAACCGGATCCGGTCGATCTGGTACGGGAGCGTCCTGGGAATGGCGCTGTCGGCGCACGGTGACCACGACCGCGCCGTCCGGGTCCTCGGGCGCGCCGTCGAGTGGTGCCGGGAGGCACAGGACCCGCGCGAGGAGGCCGCCTGCCGCGTGCGGCGGGCGCACGCGCTGTTCCGTGCGGGGCGGCCGGTCGAACCCGCCGACCTGCCGGACGCCGGAAGCGTCTCCGATGACCGCAGTCGCGAGGCCGGAATCCTGTTCGAACTCCTGGCCCTGCGCGCCCTTCTCGCGGCGCGCTCCGGAGACCCTTCCGGCGCGTCCGCGCAGGCGCTGCAGATTCTTCGGGGCGGGGTCCCGCCTGCGCTCCAGGCCCACCACTGGACCGCCGGACTCCACACCGCGCTGCTCAACCTCGCCCCCCCCGGCTCTCCTTGACGCCGCACCGCCTCCGCGCGACGCTGGCGCCGCATGCCGTCACCGCGTCTCGCCGTGGCCGTCACTGACATCCAGGGCTCCACGCGCCTCTGGGAGCGACTCGGCACGCGCTTCGCCCCCATCCTCGCCGCCCACAACCGTCTTCTCCGCGGCGCCGCCGCGGCCCGCGGCGGGCGGGAACTGGAGACGGAGGGGGACTCGTTCACGTTCGTCTTCGACGGAGCCCGGGAGGCCGTGCAGTTCAGCCTGGACGCCCAGTCCGCGCTGCACGACCACGACTGGCCGGCGGAGACCGGGGCGATCCTGGTGCGGATCGGGGTCAATGAAGGGGCTGCCCCCGAAGAGGACCGCGGACGGATGCTGCTGCAGAGCCCGCTGCTCGCCCGGACGCGACTGATCGCGGCCTCGGCTCACGGCGGCCAGTCGGTCGTCTCCGCGGGAGCGCTGTCCGCCTCCGCGCTCCCCCCGGACGCCGTGGTGACGGACCTCGGGGAGCATCAGCTGGGCCCGCTCGATTCCCCCGAGCCGCTCCGCCAGGTTCTCCCCCGCGCCCTCGCGTCCCGGACCTTCCCCCCCCTGCGCACGCTGTCCGCACGAAAAACAAACATCGTGGCCGACCGGAGCTCGTTTGTCGGGCGGAAACGCGAGCTGGAGGAACTCGAGTCGCTGCTCCTGACCCCCGCGGGGCGGCTCGTCATCCTCACCGGATTCGGCGGCATCGGAAAGACGCGCCTGGCCCGGCAGGCCGCCCTCCTGGTTCTCCCCGCCTTCGAGGGAGGCTGCTGGTTCGCGGACCTCATGGAGGCGCGCACCCCCGCCCAGGCGTCCGAGGCGGTGGCGACGGCGATGGGAATCCCGATCCAGGGCGGGGACGACCCCGCGCGCGCCGTCGCGGACGCCCTCGAGTTCCGCGCGCCGTTTCTCCTCGTCCTCGACGGATTCGAGGGAATCGTGGACTGCGCTGCCGCCACACTCGGCCTCTGGCTGCGCAAAGCGCGCCAGGGCCGGTTCCTGGTGACCTCCCAGAGCCTCCCCGGACTCTCCGGAGAACGAGAACTCCCCCTCGGCCCGCTTCCCTGCCCCGCCCCCGCCGCCTCCGCCGCCGAACTCATGCAGTCGGACGCCGCCCGGCTCCTCCTCGACCGGGCCGCCTCCTCGCGCGGAAACTTCACGCCAAGCGAGGCCGACGCCCGGATCCTCGCGCGCATCTGCGCGGACCTGGAGGGAATCCCGCTCGCCCTGGAACTGGCCGCCGCCCGGCTCGCCGCGGCGAACCCGAAAGAACTTCTCGGCAACCTTGCGCGCGTCGCCTCCGACCCGCAGGCCGCCGCGGGGCCGGCCGCCGGGCGGTCGCTCCAGGATACCCTGACCTGGTCCTACGGCCTCCTCAACGACTGGCAGCGCTCCGCTCTCGCACAGACCTGCACCTTCCGCGGCGGGTTCTTCCTCGAAGCCGCAGAGGAGGTCATCGACCTCACCGCATTCCCCGACGCGCCCCTGGCCATGGACGCCGTCCAGGCCCTCCGGGATCGCAGCCTCCTGCGGACAGCCGACACACACCTCGGCACGCGATTCTCGCTCTTCCGCACCATCCGCGAATACGGCGAGGCCCGCTGGCGCGAATCCGCGCCGGAGCCGGAACGCGCCGCCCTCGAGTTCAGGCACGCGTCCACGCTGGCGCATCTGCTGGAGAGCGCCAACCGCCGGCTGGACGGCGAATCCCCGCGCGAGGAGCTGGCCCGGATCGAACTCGAGCGTGAGAACGCGCTGGAGGCGGTCACGCGGATGAGGTCCCGCGGGGATCCGGGGGCTGAGGAGCTGGCCGGCAGGATCGCGCTGGCGGTCGAGCCGACGCTCCGGTTGCGCAGCCACATGGCGGAACGGCTCGCGGTGCTGCGCAGGGTCTGGAATCCGGACAGTTCGACGGGGCGGATGGAGGAGGTGGGGTTCCAGCTCGTCGACGCGCTCCTCAACCTCGGGGACCGGGCCGCCCGCGCCGAGGCGCGGCAGGTGGCCTGGCGCTGCTCCGCCGCGGCCGAGAACTCCGGTTCGGACCTCCGCCGCGCCCGCGCCGGGATCATGCGGGCCCGCGTC
>JABWAY010000023.1 GCA_013360825.1 Candidatus Brocadiia bacterium
CCCGGCGAGGCGGCCGCCCAGCGAGCGGACGGCGTCCTGCGCGCGTTCGCGGTCGGCGCGCGGCATCTGGACGACCTGGAATTCCCGCTCCCGGCCGGTGCCCTGCAGGCCGCGCCAGCCGAGCGCGGATTCCGCAGGCCCCATGCCCGACACCACCTGCGCTTCGTACGCCAGCGCCTGCCCCAGTTCCGAGTCCTTCAGGTCCCGCACTGCGTCTGCGTTCAGCTTGAGCACCTGCACGAAGACGTCGTCCGTCAGCACCCACACCGGCCCGCTCAGGTTTCCGCCCGGCCGCGCGGCCGCCTCAATCAGGTCCGCCAGCGTACCCTGCGCCGGGCGCTGGGACAGATGAAGCGCCGTGATGCGCAACGGCGAGCCGGAGACCCCGGCTCTCGCGAGAAGGCCGTGCTGAATGACGAGCAGCGTCAGGCGGGGAGCAGTCATGTCAGGGAATCTCCACGCGCACTTCGGGAAGACCGCCTTCGACGACGGTCACGGGGACGATGGCGCTTCGCGGAGCAGCCCCGATCGGGTCCTCGCTCCCCGGGATTCCCCCGGTGACGAGATACGCGCGAACCGCGCGCGGGCCGATCGTGGCCGGGTAGGACCCGCCGGCCGGCAGGACGATCTCGGCGCCCGCGGCGGCGGCGGCGTCCCACTGCGCGATGGTCTGAAGCGCCCCGTTGACCGGGCCGTACAGCCGCAGCACGACGGACGAACCGGCCGGCACCGGGGAAGGAAGGACGGTGCGGAACGTCAGCTGCCCCAGGTGCCTCGGCCCTTCCATCGGCGCGATGCTGCTGTGAATCGTCACCGACAGGTCGGCGTCGTAACCCACGCCGCCGGGCGTGCCGCCTGCGCCGAGACTGCGCAGGATCGCCGCCGCGTCGCCGGCGATCGCGACCGCACCGTCCGCCTTCCGGAACTCGAACGCGCCGTCCCAGCCGTCGCGGAATCGGGTCTTTCCCACGCCTAGCTGCAGGTACGGTCCGCGCCAGCCCGCGGGCAGCCGGACCTCGGCGTCCCCCGCCGGGCTCGCAATCGCAAACGCCGGCAACGCGTCTGGTTTCGTCCATAGCTCCTGGTCCGTCGAGCCATCCCCGAGCACGACCGGCAGCCGCCCGACGTCCGCCACGAACCCGCGGATCCAGGGGGACCCGTCCGGAAGCCGCTCTCCCTTCGGCCCGATCAACGCTTCCTCCCATGCCGTCATCGAGGCGCGCGTCGCGTCGTGGCGCGACTGGTCGATGAGACCGTCCGTGGAGGTCACCGCGACGGTGGCCAGGAGGACGAGGATGAACAGGACCACGACCAGCTCGACCAGCGTGAGGCCGGCGCGGCGCGTGTTCTTCACCGGGTGCAGGAGTCGCATGGGTTCAGGGTCTCTCGTCCGCGACAAAGAGATAGACCACGAGGTCGTCTCCGCAGGCGCTCCGCGCGGGAAGTCCCGTCGCGGGCGTCTGCACGATGCCGTCGGGCCCCGCGGAGACGAGGCGCGCGCGGCGCCCGTTCTCCGCCGGGTCCGCCGAGTCGCCCGGAATCTGGACGAAAATCGGGCGGCGCCAGCCGTCCGACGGCAGGATGTCTCCGGAGATACGGACGCACGCGGTGGGAAAACTCCCGTGGAGAACTTCCGGCGCGCCTTCCCCCTGCCGGAACGAGACCGGCCCCGCGGGGGAGGTGTACGTGACACGGCCTGTCCCTGCCACGGCGTACGGGCCGCGCCAGCCGAGCCGGGTCACCGGTTCGAATGCACCCAGGTAACCCGGACGCACAAACAGATCCGTCAGCCGGAACTGCCCCGCCGCCGGACGCCCGCTCGCAAACCAGGTCCGCCCGTTGTCCACCGCGAAACCCGGACACGCCTGCGTGCCGGAGACGGAGTCGCGCAGCGCCGCGAGGGAGGCCTGGGTCACCTTCCCGGCGGAATCCCCGGCCGCACCTGCGACGAACATCGCCGACAGCGAAGCGAGGGTCACGAGGATCGCGAGCACGACGACGAGTTCGAGGAGCGTGAAACCACGACAGGCGTTTCCAGGACGCATGGCGACAACCCTCCCTTGACGAGGACGGACTCCAGGATCAGGCCCCAGCGGCGGTGAGAACGGCGGCGGCGATCGCATGGGCGGACTCCGGGCCGCAGACAGGCCGGGATGCCGGCGATCGGGCACGACAGGGGGCGGGAAAGGCTCTCGCTGGATCCTCTTCGCGGACGGACTTTCCCCGCTGAGGCTTCAACGCTTGCCGGGCACGCCCCTAGTCGGCAGAGGGGAGAGGGACTTTGTCGATCCCGCCAGAAGGCGGGTCGGCCGGCCCGAGGGTGCGGACATCCGCGAATTCGCCGGGTTCAGGTGCGGCGCTGCAGCGCTCAGATTCGGCAATGTGGGGAGCGATGCGGGACGATTCAGGGAGCGACGGATCGTCGTGGTCGTCGCCGCAGGGAGCGTTCGTCCAGGACGCCAGACCGGGGACAGGAGGGCTCTGCTTCGAGCAGCAGCATGTCTTCGAGTCGTGGGACCCCTTCCCGCAGCAGCAGGCGCCGGTAGAGCACGACTCACCCTGGGCCGGGGCGGACGCATTCGCAGGGGCGGGCGTGGAAGATTCCGCCACATCGCCGGAATTTCCCGCTGCCAGCACAACCCCGGTGCTCCACAACGCATACCACACTGTCGCGAGGACCGGGATGCCGCGCGAGCGGAGGATGCGCCGGACTGTGCGGTGGATGCGATTCATGCTCGGAATTTAGAACGCAAATCGCACGCCCGGCGGGAAACGAGAAGTGCGCCTCCCGGACGCGTCGGATGTTTCGTCCGGCAGATCGATCACCTGCCAGTAACGCATGCGGAACTGCCAGTCACTCAGCAGGCCCGTATCCGAACTGCCCCAGGAATTGCGGAAACCTCAACAGGCCGAGCAGCAGATCGGCGTTGCGCGACATCGTCGCCTTCCCTCTCACCGCTTGGACCGGCAGGAGATGCGGCACGTCCAGGCAATCCGGCGCCCGGCGACTCGAGTTTTCCGGATCGGCCGCGAAGGGAGGGTTCGATCCTGCGAAGAGCGATCTGGATTCGTTTCAGGAGATCCGTTCAGCCCCCCGTCGACCTGCCGAAGACAGTCGCGATCCGGAACCCTGACGTCTTGCGGAATTTCGGGGACAGCCGCACCGTGGTCCATGCCGCTTGACCCGGGGGTCTTCCTTCAGGATATCCTCAGCGCCGCGGAAGCGCTGGTTTCCCGCTGGAGGAAGGACCGCCCGGTCACTCCGGCACGGGAATTCGTCGGGCCCCCCAGGCAAAGGACGCCATGATCGCCAATGCTGTCTTCACGATTGCGGACGCACTGCTCGTCGCGGGTGCGCTGGCGTGGGTGGCGAAGCGCCGGGATGCGCCGGCCTTCCTGAGGTCGTTTGTCTGGGCCGGAGTCCTGAGCATGATCGGCGCGGTCGCCCTGTCTGCGAACGGGTTTCAGTTCTTCCGCCACGTCGCCGTTTTTGTGTTCGTCCTGCTGCCGTTGTATCTCGCAGGTTCGGCCGCCCTGCTCTTCAGGAGGGACCGCCGTCTGGCCGCTGCGGTGGCGGTCGGGGCGCTGGGCCTCGTGGCGGTCGGGGTCGACGCTTTCCTGGTGGAACCGGAGCGCCTCGAAGTCACGCGGCACCGGATGACCACGGCGAAGCTGCGCACGCCGCTGAGGATCGCCGTCCTGTCCGACCTGCAGACGGACGCGCCAGGAGAGTACGAGCGGCGCGCGATTCGGCTCGCGCTGGCGGAGAGACCGGATGTCATCCTCCTGCCCGGGGACTTCATCCAGATCGGGGACCCGGAGGCGTATGCGCGCGCCGCGGCGGATCTGAGGCAGATCTTCGTGAGTGAAGGCTTGCGGGCTCCGCTGGGGGTCTACGCCGTGGGCGGAAACACGGACGGTCCCGGGTGGCGGACGGTCTTCGAAGGCCTGCCCGTGCAGGCCTTCACGGAGACGGTTCGCCACCGACAGGGCCCCATCGGCGTCCTCGCGCTGTCCATGGAAGACTCCCGCACCGGCGACGTTCGCGACGCGTCCCCCTCGGACCTGTTCGAGATCGTCGTGGGCCACTATCCGGATTTCGCGCTCGGCGGGGTTCGCGGAGACCTGCTGGTCGCGGGTCACACTCACGGGGGTCAGGTCCAGTTGCCCGGATGGGGGCCCCTGCTCACCTTTTCCCGGGTGCCGCGCGCCTGGGCGGCGGGCGGGCTGTTCCCGATTCCGGGGAATCGGACCCTGGTGGTCTCGCGAGGGATCGGCATGGAGCGCGCCGAGGCCCCCCGTCTCAGGTTCCTGTGCCGTCCCGAGGTGGTCATCATCGACGTCGAACCGGAAGAGTGAGTCGCCCCTGCGGTCTCCGTCCCCTCGGGGCCGTCCGATCGTCGTGTCGAAGTCGAGGACCGTGGATCGGGGATCCCACCGACGGCCGCGACGACAACCTCGATCCCGAAACCGAAGACATCGCGCAGGCCCGTTCGAACTCGACTCGACACGGCCGCCGCTTGCCGTGCTTCCACGCGACCCAATCCGTGCGCCGACACGCATGTTCGCGCTGGAATCGCGCTCGTCCCGAGGCGTAGAGTGGCCGTCCGTGAAGCCCTTCCGCCCCGCCCGCCCCGAAGTCCTGCGCGGACCGCCCACCGGGGGGCGATCCGGGCGGCTCCAGGGCGAGAACCTCGCGGCCGGCGGCGCAGAGAACCGTCTCGAAGTTCCTGTTCGTGGACGCCGTGCCGGACGCACCTGATCCCGGGGAAGCCAGGCCCTCGCCGCTGGACGCAACCCGGATCGGGGGTGAGGTGCCTGACGCGCCGCACTCGCGGCCCGACATCGCCGACCTCGGCAAGACCCGGGTCTCACCCTCGTCCGGCGCCGCCGATGCCCCCGCCCGGTTCGGCCGGTACGAGTTGCAGGGGGAAATCGCACGCGGGGGCATGGGAGTCGTCTACCGCGCTCGCCAGCTCGATATGCAGCGCACCGTCGCGCTCAAGGTCCTCCTCTCCGGCGACTTCGCCTCCGAGGACGAAGAAAAACGCTTCGTGCGCGAGGCCGAACTCGCCGCGCAGCTCTCCCATCCGAACATCGTCGCGGTCCACGACATCGGCCGCGAGGGGGGCCGGCGATTCTTCACCATGGAACTCGTCGACGGCGTGCCCCTGGACAAATGGGCCCGGGAGCGGCCGCTCGCGGATCGGCTCCGCTGCATGGCGAGGATCTGCCGCGCGGTCCATCACGCTCACATGAAGGGGATCATTCACAGGGACCTGAAACCGGGGAACATCCTCGTGACCGCAGCGGCCGAACCGAAGGTCCTCGACTTCGGATTGGCGAAGGCAACCGCCCCCGGCGCCGCTTCGATGAACACCGTGTCGGGCGCCGCGATTGGAACCCCCTTCTACATGGCCCCCGAGCAGGCAGCGGGCCGCATCCGGGATATCGACATTCGGACCGACGTCTTCGCGCTCGGAGTCATTCTCTACGAAATCGTGGCCGGAACCGTGCCCTTCCGGGGGGAATCACTCATGGAAGTGCTTCAGCGAATCCAGAGCGAGGAACCACCACGCCTGAACGGGCCGGCCGACCTCCGGCTCGTCGTCGCGAAAGCGATGGAAAAGGAGAAGGCGCGCAGGTATCCGACCGCGGACGCTCTGGCGGAGGACATCGAACGCTTCCTGGCGGGCGAGCCTATTTCCGCACGACCGGCGAGCATCCCGTTCCTTACCAGACGATGGATGAAGAGACATCCGGCGAAGGCGGCAGGGGCGGCAGGGGCCGCCGTCGTAGCGATTGCGGCGCTGGGGTGGTGGCTCAGCCGACCGGGTGAAATTGCGTTCGTATCCACGACCCCGGGGGCCTGGTTTGAAATCGACGGACGCCCGGTCAAGTCCACGGGAGCGCAGGTCGCGGCCGGGCGGCACCGCGTCAGGGCGGGCGCTCCCGGGTACGTGACGGAATCACGGGAAGATGTCGACGTGGAGCGCGGCGAGTCGCGCTCGCTGGACATTCCTCTCCGGAGGGAAACGGTCCCCGTCCGGCTCACCTGCGACACGGAAGCGGCGACCGTCGAGATCGAGGGCCGGGTCTACGGCCTGCCACTTCTGGACCAGCACCTTCCGACCGGCGACTACGACGTGCGGGTTCAAAGCCGCGGACGCTGGACCCTCTTTCGTGAAATCGCGGCCGGTCCTGGAAAGACCGTGTCTGTCGACTGGCCGGACATTCCGTCGGCGGGGCACTGGGCCTCCCGCATTGCGGATGGGACGGCCGGGTTCGTGAAATACGCAGACATCGACGGAGACGGCGTCCCCGACATGAGGTTTCTGAATTACAGCTCGATCCTGGCCCTGGACGGGCGGACCGGGCAGTTCCTGCGGATGACGCGTTGCGCAGCGACCGTCGATGGCGTGGACGTGAGGTGGTTTGACCTTGATGACGATGGGATCGAGGACGATATCGTCGTCGAGCGGTCCGCCGGGGACCTGGCGGTTCGAGCGTTCTCGGCCGCTCAGCCCGAAATCGACGGTGCGGGGTCGACCTCAAGCCGGATTCCCGGGCAGCGACTCCTCTGGGAAAAGTCGTATCCCTTCAAAGGGGTCGCTTCCGCAAGCCTCCTGGTCGGCGACGAAATCTGGATGCCCTTCGATTCCGGCATCCTGAGGGTCGCCGCGCGCGACGGGAGTGTCCTGGGTCGGGTCGATCTGCCGTATAAGCCGTCCGTGGCACGCGTCGCGGGTTCTGGCGTCCTGGTCACAGGTAGACATGAGGCACGGCTTTTCTCCGCTCGCGGAGATCCCGTCTGGACGGCTACCCTCGAGGGCGACTGGGCCCCCGCAGTTCCCTCACCGATCGGCCTGGGTCCGGTTCCGGCCCTGCCGGGCATCCTCCTGCATCAGGCCGGTCGCGCCCGGGCGCTGCGGGTGGAGGACGGAACCGTCCTGTGGACCGCAAGCGTTCCGTGGAATGATGCGCTGTGGGAATTCACCGCTTCAGGCGAGGATTCTCCCGCCCGGGTGGTCGCCGTTTCTGGAGAACAACGGCTGGCAGTCTTCGACTGCGCTCAAGGGCATCCCGTGTTTGAGAAGACCCTCTCCGGCAAGTTGAGGGGACTGTTCCCGGGAATCGCGCTTTCCGGCGACGGCAAGGTGCTGGTCTGCACCCGGCTCCGCGATGGCTCTGAACGGTGGAGGGCAGATCTGTCCTCTCCTCTGGCCATCCAACCGGCCTACTGGCAGGGCCGCGGCGACGAGGAAGTTCACCTCCTGACCTCGGACCGGAAGCTCGTCGCCCTGGGCGCCGCGGACGGCAGGCTCCGCCGCGAAGCGGTCGTGTCGTTTCTTTCGAGCCGCATCGAGCCGATCGAGCTGGACGGCGATGGCCGGTCAGACACCGTCCTCTGGGGATTCGGCGTGCAACGGTTTCTTTCGAACCGGGTTCTGTGGTCCCGCCTGCTGTCGAATGACGGGAGGAGCCGGCCTGTCGTCGCCCAGACTCACCTCGGCCCGATCATCCTGTACCAGGACCGCTGGGCGGACACCGGAGTCAAGTCTCTGAGAGCCTTCGACGGCCTGACTGGCGCGGAACGATGGCGCACGGAAGTCCCCATGGATCCCGTGCGCGAGCCGACCCTTCAGGATTTCGACGGCGACGGAGTGCCGGAAGTCTGGGCGCTCGGTTCGTTCGAGGGGGCCGGGATATCGGTCGGCTGTCTTGGCGCAGCCGATGGCAGGCTTCTCGCCCTCTATCCGATGGGCGAGGGAGACGACGTGTACGCCCCTCCCGGAGTTGTCGATGTTGACGGTGACGGGTCTCCGGAGGTCGCGCTGTACGGCTACCGGAAGGGGTTCCGCATTCTGGCTCGGGACGGAAAGGCCCCCTTCGCGACCGCGGATGCGCCCATGACGATGTGGACTCCGTTCATCGGGGATCTCGACGGCGACGGACGGCCCGAGTTCGTCGCTTCCTGGGGGACCGGCGACAATTCGGGAGAAATGCGCGCGATCCGGGTCGACGGCACGACCGCCTGGAGCACGGCCCTTGAGGACAACCTCCGCTCGCAGATCGTCGGCGCTGATTTCGACGGATATGGCAAACCCGAGCTTGTCGTCGCGGGCCGCAGGGACCTGTTTGTGATATCCCGAAAGGGGGAACTGCTCTCGCGCTGGCCCGGCTTCGGCGGCGGCGCAGGCGGGTGCGCGCCGGTTGACCTCGACGGAGACGGCCGGGATGAGATTTTCGCGGGGACCACGACCGGATTCGCCCTGCTTCGCGCGGACGGATCCGCAATCTGGACACACCCCTGCGACGAAGTCCGCGGACGTGTCGCGGTCACGGCGCTCCCCCGCGGGCGGACCGCTCTGGGGATCGACGCGAAAGGTCGCCTCTGGGCCCTGGATCTGGCGACCGGACGGGAGGCCTGGCATTCAGACCTCGGGGGCGGATCCGAGTGCGGGCTGACCCTGGCGGATGTGACCGGTGACGGAATCCCGGAGGCCCTCGCCGGCCTCATGAACCAGCGTTTTGTCGTCGTCGATCTGAGGTGATCGCGCCACCCGCTGCAATGACCCCGTCGCCGCCATCGCCGCAGTTGACGCCGCCTCACGATCCTCAGGCAACCCGAGTCCCCCGCCGCCTCCGAGGAGTCCCGCGACCCTCCCCCCCCCGCTGCGCCGTCGCCCCACTTCCCCGCCGTCCCCGGGGTCCGTTTCATAAACCCGCTTAACGATTGTGGCCCCCGTCCGGTCGGGGCTACAATCCGGGCGTGGGAAACACGCGCCTCCCGGCGGCAGAACCCGTTCCAGGGACGAGAGAGGTCCTTCTCGGCAACGGCGCCATCGCGCGCGGGCTGATCGAAGCGGGTTGTGAGGTCGTGACGGCGTACCCGGGCACACCGAGCACCGAAATCCTCGAGGAGGTGATCCGACAGGCGCCGGCTCTCGGGGTGGACGTGACGACCGAGTGGTCCGTGAACGAGAAGGTCGCGCTCGACGTGGCGTTCGCGGCGGCGCTGTGCGGGAAGCGGACGGCGGTGGCGATGAAGCAGGTCGGCCTGAACGTCGCGAGCGACTCGCTGATGAGCGCGGCGTACCTCGGGACGGTGGGCGGCTTCGTCCTCGTCGTCGCGGACGACCCGGGGCCGCATTCCTCGCAGACCGAGCAGGACACGCGCCTCTTCTCCATCTTCGCCAAAGTCCCGTGCTTCGACCCCGCGTCGCCGGTCGAAGCGCACCGGATGGCGCGTGAAGCGGTCGAGCTGTCGGAGCGACACCGCATTCCGGTGATCCTGCGACCGACGACGCGGGTCTGCCATGCGCGGCAGCCGATCCCGGTGGGGGCGATCGACCAGGCGACGCGCGCGGCCCGCTTCGTGAAGGACCCGACCCGGTGGGCGGCGACGCCGCGCTACCGCCTGCCGCTTCACGGCGAGCTGAACGCGAAGCTCGAAGTGATCCGCGCGGAGTTCGAGGATTCGCCGCTGAACATCGAGGATGCGCGCCCGGGCCCGCTGGGAATCATCGCCGGCGGTTGCGCGGCCGCCGCGGTCGCGGATGTGCTGCGCGAGGAGGGGATGGACGTGCCCATCCTCCGCATCGGGACGCCATACCCGCTGCCACTCAAGCGCGTCATGGCGTTCATCGAGCGGCACGACCGGGTGCTGGTGATCGAGGAACCGGACGCGGCGATCGAGATGCAGATTCCCGACCGGCGCAAGGTGGAGGGGCGGCTGTCGGGGCACGTGCCGGGGCATGGAGAGCTGACCCCGGACGCGATCGCCAGGCTGCTCGGCGTGCCCGATCCGCCGCCGGCGCCGAAGTCGGAACCCCTGCCGCCCCGCCTCTGCCCGGGCTGCGGGCACCGCTCCGTTTTTTATGAGCTGCGCCTCGCGCTGCCGCAGGCCATCTTCTCCGGCGACATCGGCTGCTACACACTCGGCACGAACCAGAAGGCGATCGACACATGCCTCGACATGGGCGCGTCCATCACGATGGCCACCGGCTTCTGGCACGCTCACAAGAAGGACGGCAGGGACGTCCCGATCGTCGCCATCATCGGCGACTCGACGTTCTTCCACTCCGGCGTTCCCGGCCTCGTCAACGCCGTCGCCGCCGGTGCGCGCTTCATCCTCGTCATCTCCGACAACGCCATCGTCGCCATGACCGGCGCCCAGCCGACGCCGGCGGAAGCGGGCGTCACGCTGGAGGCGCTGTGCCGCGCGTCGGGCGTCAAGTGGTTGCGCACGATCGACCCCTACGGCGTGGACAGCGCGATCGGGCTCTTCAAGGAGGCCCGCGCGTACACGCAGGCTCCCGACGGGGGGATCGCCGTCGTGATCGCCCAGAAACCGTGCGCCCTTCACAGCCCCCCCGAGGTCAGGATTCCCGTCGACGTGGACGCGGGGCTCTGCGACGGGTGCGACTTCTGCCTGAAGTTCTGCGAATGCCCGGCGCTTCAGAAGGACCGCCTGTCCGGGAAGGTCGTGATCGACCATGCGCGCTGCATCGACTGCGGGCAGTGCATCCACATGTGCCCTTCGGACGCGATCCTGCCGATCCGCAAAGCTTCGGCGGTGCACCCATGATCGCGCCCGCCACCGGCAAGGTCTCGCAGGTCGTGATCTTCGGTCTCGGCGGCCAGGGAATCCTGTTCGTGACGAAGCTGCTGGCCGAGGCGGCGGTCGTGGAGGGGACGGCGGTGATCGTCTCCGAGACGCACGGGATGTCGCAGCGCGGCGGCGCGGTCGAGTCGCACGTGAAGCTGGGCGGGTTCGAGGGGCCGCTGGTTCGGCGCGGGAAGGCGGACGTCACGGTGGCCGTGGACGCGATCCGGGCGGGGGACGCGAAGGCGTTTCTGCGTCCCGGCGGGCGGTGTTTCGTCAACGCCGCTGCGGCCGAGGGTGCGCAGGCGCTGGACGCCGTCGCGATTGCCCGGGAGCTGGACGCCCCGCGCGCCGCCAACATCGCCATGCTCGGCTTCGCTTCGGCCGCCATGCCGGACTGTTTCCCGCGAAGGGAATCGATCCTGGCCGCGCTTGAGCGGATTTCGCCGCCGAAGGCGATCGAGTCGAACCGCCGTGCATTCCTGAAGGGGGCGGAGAGAGCATGAGAGCGTTCCGCTACGAGGAACCGCGGTCGGTGGAGGAAGCGATCGCCGTGATGGGCCGGCCGGGAAAGAACCGGCTGCTGGCGGGCGGGACCGACCTGCTGGTGCGGCTCAAGCGGCGCGAGTGGACCGTGGACGCGGTGATCAACCTCAAGCGCATCGCGGGCCTGGGCGGCATCGAGGACCGGGGCGATCACGTCTTCCTCGGTCCTCTCACAACGCTGGAGGAGATCGGGCGGTCGGAGCTGCTCGCGGCGCGCTGGCCGATGCTGCGCGAGACCGTGCACGAGATGGGCTCGCCGCAGGTGCGCGCGATGTCCACCGTCGGCGGCAACCTCTGCAACGCCTCGCCCGCGGCCGACATGGCGCCTCCGCTGCTCTGCCTCGACGCGGTCATGACGGCCCGCGGGCCGCAGGGCGAGCGCCTGATCCGGCTCCAGGACTTCTTCGCCGCCCCCGGCAGGACCGTCCTGGCCCCCGGTGAACTGGTCACCGCAATCCGCATCCCGCCCGCCCCGGCCAAAGGCTGCTTCATCAAGTTCTGCACCCGCCGCGCGATGGATCTCGCGTTCGTCAGCGTCGCCTGCGCCGCCGTCGGCAACGACATCCGCCTCGCCCTCGGCGCCGTCGCGCCGACGCCGATCCGCGTCCCGCCGTCCGTGGAAGAAGCCGTCAAGCGCTGCGCGCCGATCGACGACGTCCGCGCCTCCGCCGAGTACCGCCGCGAAATGGTCCGCGTGCTCGTCCGCCGCGCCCTGGCGAGGGTCGCTTCATGAAGATCTCCCTGACCGTCAACGGAAACGCCGTCGCGCTCGATGTCGCGCCGCACCGCACGCTTCTCGAAGTGCTGCGGGAGGACCTCGGGCTGACCGGCGTGCGCGAAGGCTGTTCGACCGGCGACTGCGGCGCGTGCACGGTGCTCGTGAACGGAAAGCCGCTCGTGTCGTGCCTCATGCTCGTCCCCGATGCGGAAGGCGCTTCCATCATCACGATCGAAGGGCTGGCGAAAGGCGGGACGCTGGACCCGATGCAGGACGCCTTCGTGAAGAAGGGCGGGATCCAGTGCGGGTTCTGCACGCCGGGGATGATCCTCGCGGCGACGACGGAGGATGTTCCGGAGGGGAACCTGTGCCGGTGCACGGGTTACAAGAAGATCCAGGAGGCGATCCGTGAAGAGCGTCGGACAACGCGTCCCCAAGCTTGACGCGGCGGACAAGGCCACCGGCAAGTCGCGGTACGTGCAGGACCTGCGGCTGCCCGGGATGCTCGAGGGGAAGATCCTCCGGAGCACGGTGCCGCACGGGCGGATCGTGTCGATCGACGTGTCCGAGGCCTGGAAGGTCCCGGGGGTGCGGGCTGTTCTGACGGCGAAGGACATCCCGGCGAAGGTCTGGGGGTACTCGAAGGACCAGGTGGCGCTGAAAGGCGACCACGTGCGGCGGATCGGGGACGAGCTGGCGGCGGTGGCGGCGACGGACATCGAGGCGGCGACGGAGGCGTGCGAGCGGATCAAGGTGGTGATCGAGCCGCTGCCGGCGGTGTACGAGATGGAAGCGGCGCTGGAGCGTGGGGCGCCGGTGCTGCACGAGGCGCGCGGATCGAACCTGGTGCAGACGCACCATTACGAGCACGGGACGATCGAGGAAGCCTTCGCGAAGGCGGCGACGATCGTCGAGGGGACGTTCGTGCTGCCGGCGCAGCAGCACGGGGCGCTCGGGCCGGCCGGTGCGATTGCGGAGTGGGACGCGAACGGGCGGCTGACGATCTACGACCCGACGCAGATCCCGTTCCTGCTGCAGCGCGACCTGGCCGAGGCGCTCGACATCTCCCCGGCGGACATCCGGCTGGTCCAGCCGTGCGTGGGCGGAGCGTTCGGCGCGCGGCTCGACCTGTATCCGCACGAGGCGATCGTCGCGCTCCTCGCCAGGAAGACGGGAACCCCCGTCCGCCTCGCCTTCAAACGCGACGAGGATTTCCAGACCGACCCCGTCCGGCCGCGGACGATCGTGCGGCTGCGCACGGCGGCAGCCGCGGACGGGACGCTCCTCGGCCGCGAGGCCGACATTCTCGTCGACTGCGGCGCGTACGTTTCGTGGGGCGCCATGACCCCCGTCGTCATGGTCAACACCTTCGGCAACTTCTACCACTGCCCCGCCGCCCGCTACCGCGCGCGCACCGTCTGCACCAACACGCAGCCGACCGGCGCCTTCCGCGGCTTCGGCAACCCGGAGCTGCTCTTCCCGATGGAAACCCAGATGGACGAACTCGCGAAGGCCCTGAAGATGGACCCGATCGAGTTCCGGCTGAAGAACGCGAACCGGGCCGAGGAAACGACGCCCGCGGGCGGCCGCATGACGTCGTGCGGTTTCAGGGAGGTGCTGGAAGCGGTCCGGACACGCCTCAAACGGCCCGCCGCGCCGGCGGCGCCGCATCTGAAGCGCGGGATCGGCGTGGCCGCGGTGTTCCACGTCGGTGGCGGCGCGCGCATCTACCGGAGCGACGGGTGCGGCGCGACGGTGAAGGTGGACGACTTCGGCAAAGTCGTGGTCGTGGTCGGGGCGACGGACATCGGCCAGGGAATGGAGACGGCGATGGCGCAGATTGCCGCGGAGGAGCTCGGCGTCGATGTGGCCATGGTCCGCGTCGCGACGCAGGCCGACACGGACGTCCGGCTCTGGGACGTCGGTGTCCACGCGTCACGCACCACGTTCATCGCCGGCAACGCCGTGCGGCTTGCGGCGAAGGAATCGAAGAGACAGATCGAGGACGCCCGCGCCGCCCTGAAACTCCCCGCGGACGCGCCGCTCGACAAGGTCGTCCGCGCGGAGCACTTCCGCCAGAACGGCCGTCTCATCACGGCGAGCGCGTTCTACGACCCGCCCACCACGATGGTGGACAAGGCGAACCACGGGAACGTATCCGCGGCGTACACGTGGGGCTGCCACGGCGCCGAGGTCGAGGTGGACACGGAGACGGGGCAGGTCGTGGTGAAACGGATCGTCGCCGCGCACGACATCGGGAAGGCGATCAACCCGATGCACGCCGAGGGACAGGTCGAGGGCGGCGTGATCCAGGGGATGGGGTACGCGATGTTCGAAGAATGCGTGCTCAAGGACGGGAAGATGCAGAACGGGTTCTTCCTCGATTACCGCATGCCCGGCATCCGTGACATTCCCGAGATCGAAACCGTGCTGATCGAGACAAACGACCCGGAAGGACCGTTCGGCGCCAAGGGGATCGGCGAGGCGCCGATCGTTCCGATCGGCCCGGCGATCGCCAACGCCATCGCGGACGCGACCGGCGTCCGGATGCGCGAGTTTCCCATGACCCCTGAACGCGTCTGGAGAGCCCTTCGTGGAAATCGTTAACCCGCCCGGATGGGCGAAGCCGCTGGGATACAACAACGGCGTGAAGGCGACGGGGACGTTTCTCGCGGTGGCGGGCCAGGTCGGCTGGGACAGGGACTCGAAGCTCGTCGGCGACGATTTCGTGAAGCAGTTCGCGCAGGCGCTTCAGAACGTCGTGGACGTCGTGAAGGCCGCGGGCGGGAAGGCGGAGAACATCGTGCGGCTGGCGATCTTCATCGGCTCCAAGGACGAGTACAACGCGTCGCTCAAACAGCTCGGTCCCGAGTACAAACGGATCATGGGGAAGCACTATCCCGCGATGACGTGCCTGCAGGTCGCGGGGTTCGTCGAAGCGGGGGCGAAGGTGGAAATCGAGGGGTTTGCGGTCCTGTAGGCAGCTCAGTCCCCGAGCAACTCCTTCGCAATGACGTTCCGGAGGATCTCGGACGTGCCGCCGCCAATGAGGAGGAAGCGCGCGTCGCGGTAGAGGCGCTGCGCGGCGTGTTCCATGGCGAAGCCGGCGCCGCCGAGGACGCGGAGGGCGGTATCGGCGGCGCGATTGGCCATCTCGGAGGCGACGAGTTTGGCGGCAGCGGCGAGCGCGCCGCACTTCTGGCCCCGCTCGATGGCTCGGGCGGCCTGGTAGACGGCGAGGCGGGAAGTCTCGAGGTCGGCCCACGACTGGGCCATGAGGTGCCGCAGCGCCTGGAAGTTCGCGATCGGCTGGCCGAAGCAGATCCGTTCCTTCGAGTAGCGCGTCGCCTCGTCGAGCGCGGCGCGGGCGAGGCCGAGCGAAAGGGCGCCGGTCATGACGCGGATCTGATTGAGGAGCTTGCCGAGGTCCTCGAGCCCCGCGTCGCCGAGCTTCGCGGCGGGCGTGTCGTCGAGGGACAGCTCTGTCGTCTCGCCGCCCCAGTTGCCCAGTGTTTTGATTTTGCGCCCGACCGTGAGGCCGGAAGCCCCGCGCTCGACGAGGAAGAACTTCAGCCCCTTGAGCCCTTTCGACCGGTCTGTCGACGCCGCGACCGTGAAGAAGTCCGCGACCGTCCCGCTCGTGACCCAGAACTTGCTCCCCGTGAGCCGCCAGCCCGCCGGCGTCTCTTTCGCCGTCGTCGCGATCCGCGCGAGGTCCGACCCGGCGTCGGGCTCCGTCAGGCAGAACGCGCCGATTGTCTCGCCGCGCAGGGCGGGCCTGAACAGTCGCTCGTGCTGGTCGGGGGAGCCGAAGCGAAAGAGGAAGTCCGTTCCCATCATCGCCTGCATCGCGGTCATCGCCGCGACGCTCATCGAGCCGCGCGCCAGCTCCTCGGCCAGGATGCAGTACATCGCGAACCCCGCGCCGCTTCCGCCGGCGGCTTCGGGATAGCGCAGGCCGAAGTAGTCGAGGGAGCCGATGCGGCGGAAGAGGTCGCGCGGGAACTCCTGCCGCTCGTCCAGCGCCGCGGCGACGGGCGCGACCTCGGCATCCACGAACCGCGCCACCGACGCGCGGAACTCGGTTTCCTCGGGGGTGAATTCGATCATGACTTTGTCACCTCGAACCGGCATGCCGTCGCCCCCGCGCTCGCGCACGAGACCTCCGAAACCGTGGCGGCGCCGTAGACCGCTTCGCCGATCCCCTGGGCGACGCCGGCGAGGAAGTGGCAGACGGGCATCTGCGAGGCTCCGTACGCCTCGGCGTACGGCGAGGACTCGACCGCGATCACGAACCCGGCGTCGCCGTACGATTCGACGCGGAATCGCCCCCAGCCGATCTGCGTTCCCATCCGGCCCATCGCCTCCACCACCTCGCGCCCCTTCAGCCCCCCGTCGCACAGCCGCCGCGCCGACCGCCCGCCACCGTCCACGCCGCCGGCCATGAGGCAGCGTTTCGCGACGTCGCCGGCTTCGCGCTCCACCGCCTTCTGGAAGCCGACGAGGGTCTCCGGCCGGACCAGCAGGAATCTCGCGCCGTTCAGCGTGATCCGCCCCGGCACGCAGTCGAGCCCCTCGATCGTCCCGCTCATGCGTCCACCCCGTAGTCGCGTTTCGCCGCCTCGCGCGTCACCTTGCCGTCGCGGACGTCGCGGCGCACCGCCTCCGGGTCGCGCTCGGAAGGCTTGCCGTAGCCGCCCGCGCCCGGCGTCAGCAGGCTCACGACGTCGCCCGCCTTCAGCCGGTCGATCCCTTTCGCCTTCGCCTTCTTCCCGTTGATCCGCGTCTCGCCGCACGCGCCGTTCATGCCGCCCAGCACCCCGAAAGGCGGGAACTTCTGCCGGTCCGCGTACCGCGAAAACGACATGTCGGACAGCACGCGGATGTCGCGGCGCAGCGCCAGCGCGCCGCGGTACTTTCCCGCCCCGCCGGTGTCGGGAATGAACTCGTACCGCTCGACGCGCAGCGGATACTCCAGCTCCTGCGCCTCGGTCGGCGTATTCATGAAGCGAGCCAGGTGCGAATCCTGTCCGTCGCACCCGTCCTTCGTCGGCCTCGCGCCGGCGCCGCCGCCCTGAATGTCGATACAGACGAAGCGCTTGTGCGTCCCGGCATACCAGCCGGCGAACGCGTTGGTCATGATATTGCCGTGCGATCCCGCGGTGACGCGGTGCGGAAGGGCGAGCGCCAGGGCGCGCAGGGTCGCCTCGGATATCTTCTGGGACGTGTTCGTGCGGGCCTGGACGGCGGCGGGCGGGCGGGGGTTCATGACGAGGCCGGGTTCGGCGACGACCTTGAAGGGGCGGTAGCAGCCGGAGTTCGGCGGCACGTGAGGATCGAGGACGGCGATGAGCGCGTAGTAGACGGCGGCGTGGGCCGTGGCGATCGGGCAGTTCAGGTTTCCGACGACCTGAGGGCTCGACCCCGTGAAATCGACGGTCGCGCCGTCGCCCTTCTTTCGGACGTTCACGCAGATCCGGATCGCGGCCTCGGAGATTCCGTCGTCGTCCACGAAGTCCTCGCCGGAGTAGGTGCCGTCGGGGATGTCACGCAGCGCGGCGCGGATCCGCTTCTCGGAATGCGCCATGAGTTCCTCGGTCGCCGCCTCCACGACGGCGGGCCCGTAGCGCTCAAGCGTCTCCTTGAGGCGGCGGACGCCGACGAACCCGGCGGCGGCCTGCGCGCGGAGGTCGCCGAGCGTCTTGTCGGGGACACGGATATTGGCGCGGAGGATGCCGAAGATGTCGGGCGCCTCGGCGCCGGCGCGGTACAGCTTCACCATCGGGAGGCGCAGGCCTTCCTGGTAGATCTCGGTCAAACCGCCGGTCACGGTGCCGGGAGCGGACCCGCCGACGTCCGAGTGGTGTGCGATATTGCCGACGAAGCCCGAGAGCTTCCCTTTGTAGAAGACCGGCGAGAACGTCTGGAGGTCGGTCAGGTGCTGCCCGCCCAGATACGGGTCGTTCGACAGCACCACATCGCCTTCCTCCCAGTCTTTCACGCGTTCGAGCAGCGCGGCCATCGTGAACTCGAAACCGGTCAGCAGCATCGGCGCGTGGTGCCCCTGCGCGATCGTCCGGCCGCGCCGGTCGAACACGGCGCATGAGATGTCTTCGATTTCCTTGATCACGGTCGAGCGCGACGTGCGGACGAGCGTAAACCCCATCTCGTCCGCGATCGACTCCATGCGATAGCGGATGACCTGCGTCGTGACCGGGTCGGATCTCATCGCAATCCCTCCAGGTCCACGGCCAGCACCCCGAACGCGTCCACGCGCAGCGACAGCCCCGGCGGCACCACGGTGCATGAGATTTCCTCCTCGACGACGGCCGGCCCCGCGACCACGTTTCCGGCCTTCAGTTTCGCGCGCTCGTAGATCCCCGAGTCCACCCACCCCTTCCCGCCGAAATACACCTTCCTCTTTCCCTTCAGCGCCGCTCTCGCGTCTTTCGTGCCTTTCGCCGGCCGGGGGACATCCACCTCCGGCGTCACGCCGATCGCCGTCACGCGCAGGTTTACCACGACCGTCCGCTCGTCCACCGCCTTGAACGCGTAGATCCGCTCGTGGAGCTTCTCGAAATCCGCCAGCATCGCCTTCACGTCCGGCTTCGGATTGCGCCCGACCGGCACGTTCAGCTCGTAGGACTGGCCCTCGAATCGCAGGTCCGCCGACCACTCGACCCGGCGGTCCTTCTTCGCGATCCCGTCCGCCTCGAGCTCCGCCACGCCGCGCTTCTCGAGCTCGCCGAACGTGCGGCCGAGGGAAGCGCCGTCGAGCTCCTCCTGCGGGATCATCACGGTGCGCGTGAAGTCGTGGCGCGTGTCGGCGACGAGCAGGCCGAACGCCGAGAACGTGCCGGGGTACGGCGGAATCAGGACGCGCTTCATGTTCAGGTCCATTCCGATCTCGACGGCGTGGAGCGGGCCGGCGCCGCCGAAGGCGAGGAGGGAGAACTCGCGGAGGTCGTGGCCGCGCTGGGTGGAAATGGCGGCGATACCCTTGGCCATGTTGGCGTTGACGACGCGGAGGATGCCGAAGGCGGCGTCCTCGAACGGGAGGCCGAGGGGCGCGGCGACGCGGTCGCGGATGACCGCCTCGGAGAGGTCCTGACGGAGCGCGATCTCGCCGCCGAGGAAGTAGCCTGGGCTGATGCGGCCGAGGGCGACGTTGGCGTCCGTCACGGTCGCCTCGGCGCCGCCGCGGCCGTAGCAGGCCGGTCCCGGGACGGCGGTCGCGCTCTGGGGCCCGACGCAGAGGGCGCCACCGCGGTCCACCCACGCGATCGAGCCGCCGCCGGCGCCGATCACGTTCACGTCGTCCATCGCAATCTTGATCGGGTATCCGTCGAACTTCGCCGTGGTCGTGACGTGCGCGGCGCCCCCGGCGACCAGGCTGATGTCGAACGACGTCCCGCCCATGTCCACCGCGACGATCTTCGGCTCGTCCGTCAGCCTCGCGAGCCAGGCGGCCGCCGTCGCGCCTCCCGCCGGGCCGGAGTTCACGAGGTGGACCGCGCGGCCCTTCGCCGCCGCGGCCCTCATCGCGCCGCCATTCGCCTGGACCAGACGCAGTTGCGTCGCGGGATAGCTGTCCCCCAGCCTTTTCGACAGCCGTTCCACGTACGACTCGACGATCGGCGCCAGGTACCCGCTGATGACGACCGTCGAACAGCGCTCGAACTCGCGGAACTCCGGGCACACGTCGCTGGAAAGCGCCACGTACACGCCGGGCAGCTCCTTCGCCAGGATCTCCCGGGCGCGCTTTTCGTGCGCGGGGTTCAGGAACGAGAAGAGAAAACAGATCGCGACCGCGCGGACCTGCTCCGCTCGGAAGATTCCGGCGGCAGCGCGGACGGAGGCTTCGTCGAGCGCCGTGACGACCTCTCCCCTGCTTCCGACGCGCTCGACCGCCTCGAGCCGGAGCGATCGAGGCACCAGCGGCGGCGGATTGTCCACGTTGACGTCGTACAGCCCTGCCGCCGGCCGCTGCACCCGGCCGATCTCGAGCACGTCCCGGAAGCCGGCGGTCGTGAGCAGCCCCGTCTTCACGCCGTTTCGCGTCAGGAGCGCATTCGTGCCGATCGTCGTCCCGTGCACCACCAGCTCCGCGTCGCGCGCCGTCGCGCCCGCGGCCGCCAGCAGCTTGCCGATCCCCGTCACGACCCCTTCCGACGGGTCCGCCGGTGTCGTATGGGTCTTGCGGACCGTGACGTTCCCGTCCCCGTCGATCCCGATGAGGTCCGTGAACGTGCCTCCGACGTCGATCCCGATCCGCATTTCAGGGTCCTCGAAGAGCCCGGTGTCCGGAAGAAGGTTAAGTCCATTAACAACATGGGTCAATCCTGCGGGCCCGCCCGTCAGAACTTCGGCTCGCGGAACTCCCCGAACTCGGCCCGGAGCGCCCCCATGATCTCCCCGACCGTCGCCCGCGCCTTCACGGCCTCGAGAATCGGGGGAACCAGGTTCTGCGTCCCCGCCGCGGCCCGCCGGACGGCGGCCAGGGCCCGCTGCACTCCGTCCCCCGAACGCCGCGCGCGGAGTTCCCGGAGCGACGCGGCTTTCCGCCCCGCTTCCGCCGCATCGTACGGATGCGTCTCGACCTGGGGAGAGGGGTTTCCGGCGGTGACGTGACGGTTCACGCCGACCTTCGGAATCTCCCCGCGCCGCAGCCGCCGCTCGTACTCGTAGGCCTGCCCCGCCAGCCGCCGCTGCATCCACCCCGTCTCGATCGATCTCACGACGCCCCCGGCCGCGCGCACCTCCGCCGCCGCTTCCTCGATCTTCTTCCCCATTTCCGCCGTCAGCGATTCCACGAAGTACGATCCGCCCAGCGGGTCCGCCGTGTCGCACAGCCCGACCTCCTCCGCGAGGATCTGCATGGTGCGGAGGGCGAGGAGCGACGCCTTCTCGCTCGGGATCGAGTAGGCCTCGTCGTAGCAGCAGAGAGCCATGGTCTGGGCGCCGCCGAGTGCCGCGGCGAGGGCGTAATAGGCGCCGCGGGCGATGTTGTTCTCGGGTTCCTCGATCGTCAGCCCGCCGCCGCCCCCGCCGGCCAGCATCCGCAGCTGCATCGCCTTCAGGTCCTTCACGCCGCACTCCTCGCGCAGCATCCTCGCCCACCGGCCCCTTCCCGCGCGGAATTTCGCGACCTGCTCCCAGAGGTTGCCGAAAACGTTGAAATTGAACGTCAGGCGGCCGGCGATCTCGTCGGGGGTGAGGCCGCGCGGCGTGGACGCGTCGATGTAGGCCTTCGCGATCTCGAACGCGTACCCCATTTCCTGCGCCGGCGTCGCCCCGGACTCGCGCAGGTGGTACCCGCAGATGCTGACCGCGTTGTATCTCGGCGCCGACTTCGCACAGAACTCGATCGAGTCGGCGACGAGCCGCACGGAGGGCCCCACCGGAAAGACCCACGCACCGCGGCCCACGAACTCCTTGAGGATGTCGTTCTGCAGCGTGCCGCGGACCGCCGCCGCGGGGACGCCCTGCTTCTCCGCAACCGCGAGGTGCATCGCAAGCATGACCAGCGCCGGCGCGTTGATCGTCAGCGCCGTCGAGATCTCGCCCAGCGGGATCCCCTCGAATGCGCGCTCGAAGTCGTCGAGCGTGTCCACCGCCATCCCCACACGCCCGACTTCCCCCTCCGCCCGCGGGTCGTCCGAATCCATCCCCAGCTGCGTCGGGAGGTCGAACGCGACGTTCAGCGCGTTCTGCCCGTGCGCCAGCAGCGCCCGGAACCGCTCGTTCGTGCTCGCCGGCGTGCCGAAGCCCGCATACTGCCGCATCGTCCACGGCTGCCTGCGGTACATCGTCGGATGAATCCCGCGCGTAAACGGCCACGCCCCGGGCGGCTCCGGAGGGGCCGCCGGCGCGTCCGCCGCCGTGTAGACCGGCTTGACCTCTATGCCGGACTCGAGCCGGACTTTCCCGTCCGATTGCGGATCCACGTCACGATGTCCTCGAAGGGAGTGCCCATCCGGAAGACGGCCTCGACGCCGATCGCGCGCAACTCGGCCTCGTCGGCCGCAGGGACGACGCCGCCCAGAATCAGCGGCTTCCCGCTGCCGCGCAGCCCCTCCGCGACGCGCCGGCACAGCGGCAGGTGTGCGCCCGACAGGATGCTCATCCCGACGACGTCGACGTCTTCCTCAATCGCCGCCCGGACGACCGCCTCCGGCGCGGCGTGAAGCCCCGTGTAGATCACTTCCATTCCCGCATCGCGCAGGGCCAGCGCCACGACCTTCGCCCCGCGGTCGTGCCCGTCGAGCCCGGGTTTCGCGATCAGGACGCGCGGCGGCAGCGGAAACGCGCCCATCAGACCCCCTTCACCGCAACGACGATCGCCGCGGCGCTGTCGCCGGCCGCGCAGCCGGACATCAGGCCGATGCCGCCTCCCTTGAGCGCGAGTTCCTCGACCAGCTCGATCACGAGCCTCATCCCGGTCGGTCCCTGGGGGTGGCCCCACACGAGCGGCGACCCGAAATTGTTCACGGTCTCGGGCGCGACGCCCAGGTCCCGGCAGAAGTGCAGGTCTCCGACGGCGAACGGGTTGTGGAGCTTGATCGCCGCGACGTCCTTGAGCGCCACGCCGGCGTCGGCAAGCGCCGCGCGGGCGGCCGGCGCCGGCAAT
>JABWAY010000024.1 GCA_013360825.1 Candidatus Brocadiia bacterium
CCATCCGAGTTCATTCCGCGCGCACGGGCAGGATCAACGGCATCACCGTTCCTGCACCCCAATAAACGTCCGTGATGCCTACGTCATTCAGGTAGTTTGATTGGCCCAAGGAACTCAGGCCGAAGCCGTCACTGACGGAGGTGCTGCCCGTTCGCAAACCGTTTCGGGTAAGATTAATGTTCTTACCCTCAAGCCGAATTAATCCGTGGGCGCCCGAAAATAGCGGTCCAGTACTGACGATGTTCGTTGCGGCAACTTGAAGAATACTCTGACGAGAATCGAAGATGGAGAACACTGAACTCCCAAACGAGAAACTCGAGGCGTGGTCGGTAACGATGGCTCCTTGATTGACCCAGTGATCCATCCAAAACCGCTGCCCGTTCGTGTTACGGAAAAATCGCAGCCCCGGATCGACAATCATGGTTCCCGCTGGATAGAGCGAACCCGTGGAAGCCGGACCGTTGGTGAAGAACCGGGTGTTCTTGGCCTCAAAGGGGACCCCAGTTGGCGTGGCGACTCCGAAATACGCCCGGTTCAGCCAGGCCACCGCATCAATATTCGTCGCAACAAAGGACGGCGAATTGTTGATGTAGATGGGAATGGTAGCGGCAGATCCACTTCCAATGCCCAATACAAAAAAACCACACAGGGCCAGAAATCGTTTCATGCAATGATTCATTTTGCCAAGCCGTCACTAGTTCCTGGCTCGCTTCAACACGACGTCTTGGATGTACTCCAAGGAAAACTCCGGCAATCGCGGATCCGCGTAGATTGGATAGATAACGGGCGGCTTTGTCGTTCCGTCGAAAGAACCCCACGAGTATCCAAAGGTATCATCGGCGTCTGTACTGCCATCGTCGCTGTTCAACCAGTAAGGCAGCAAATCTGTAAATGAGATCTCGATTCCAGGAACGATAGTTCCAGGTCCACCCAAACCTCGATTGCCATTAAAGGAGTTGAGCGCCGCGTTATTCGTCCAACCCTCCGTATCTGTACGTGTGGAGGTAAACGGAGCGGCCGACCCAGGTAGGGTTCCCAAATCCCGAACGGAAAAAACGATATCGGGCGCCGTTACCAAACGCTCGACCTGCTGACGGACCGCGTCGCGGCGCGCCCCGTCGGCCGCCTCCCCGAGCGCGGCCGCGGCGGACGTGAGGAACAGCGTGGCGGGAATCATGCCGATCAGGGTGGCGAGCGTGAACACGGGAAGGGAGACACGGGTCATGCCGAAGGCGTAGTTGAGGAGGACGTAGGGGAAGGCGGGCGAGAGGCGCATGAGGAGGACGATCTTCCAGGCGTCCTTTTCGACGGCGCGGTCGAGGGCGCGGAAGCGCGGGGAGCGGGCGACGAGTTTCGCGATCCGTTCGCGGGCGAGGTACCGGCCCGTGACGAAGGCGGCGACCGCGGCGATGGTCGCCGCGGACAGGGAGATCATCGTCCCGCGCTCGAGGCCGTAGAGCAGCCCCGCGGTGAACGTCATCGCGGACCCGGGCACGAGGCAGAGCGTGAGGATGATGTAGAGGACGACGTAGAGCACGGGGGACCAGGCGCCGAACGTCTCGATCTCCGCCTGGGCGGTCGCGATCCAGTCCAGGACCGGAACGAAGTAGGCCACGATGCTCAGCGCCAGCCCGAGGACGGCGAGGACAAGCAGCTTCGCGGTGCGCCGGGACATGGGGGCGCGAGTCTACACCCCCCGCGGCGGCGCGGAAACCCCGGCGCGAACGCGCCCCCGGCCCCTCGACGCTCCCCCGGGGCCATGCTACGGTGTCCCCCGTCATGGCCACGCTTCTCGTGATCGACGATGAGCCCTCCATCTGCTGGGCGTTCCGGCAGCTCGGGGAGCGGCTCGGCCACTCCGTCAGGGTCGCCGCGAGCGCCGAGGAGGGGCTGGCGGCGCTGACGCCGGCGACGGATCTGGTCATCACCGACATCCGGCTCCCGGGGATGGACGGCATCGAGGCGGTCCGCGAAATCGCCAGGCTCCGCCCGGGGCTGCCGGTGATCGTGATCACGGCGCACGGGACGATGCAGACGGCGGTGGAAGCGATCAAGGCGGGAGCGTTCGAATACGTCACGAAGCCGGTCGATCTGGCGGAGGCGGAGGGCGTGATCGGGCGCGCGCTGGAGCGGGGTGCCGTCTCCGAGGAGGTCCGCCGGCTGCAGGGCGCGGCGGACCTGTCCGGGATCGTGGGGACCACCCCCGGGATGCAGGAGGTCTTCAAGAAGATCGGGGCCGTCTGCACGACCGACGCGACCGTCCTCATCACCGGGGAGAGCGGCACGGGGAAGGAGCTGGTCGCGCGCGCGATCCATGCCCATTCGCGGCGCGCCCGGAGGCCGTTCGAGGCGATCAACTGCGCGAGCCTGCCGGAGGGGCTGGTCGAGTCGGAGCTGTTCGGCCACGAGAAGGGGGCGTTCACCGGGGCGATCCGGACCAAGCCCGGGCGGTTCGAGGCGGCGGCCGGGGGGACCGTGTTTCTTGACGAGGTCGGAGACCTGCCCGCCCCTGCCCAGGCCAAGCTGCTCCGCTTCCTGGAGGACCGGTCGTTCACGCGGGTCGGCGGCGTGGAGCCGCTGACGGCGGACGTGCGCCTGGTCTCGGCCACGAACCGGGACCTGCGCGCCCTCGTGGCGGAGGGGAGCTACCGCGAGGACCTGTTCTACCGGCTGAACGTCGTCTCGATCGCGCTTCCCCCCCTGCGCGACCGGAAAGCGGACATCCCGCGGCTGGTCGCGCGGTTTCTGAGGGACGGGACTGCCCCGTCGAAGGAGATCAGCGAGGCGGCGCTCGAGCGGCTGATGGCGCACGACTGGCCCGGAAATGTCCGCGAGCTGCGGAACGCGGTGGAGCAGTCGGTCGTGATGTCGAGGGGGGGGCCCGTCGGCGTGGAGCACCTTCCCGCCCGCGTGGTCCGGCAGGGGCCCGGTCCGGATGCGGACGCCGCGGCCGTCCTGGTCGCCCGCTGGTTCGCCGATGCGCCCGAAGGAGCGGCGTGGGATGTCGTCACGGAGCAGTGGGAAAGGCTGCTCATCGCCCGGGCGCTGGAGGATGCCAGGGGATCGCTCTCCGCGGCGAGCCGGAAGCTGGGGATCAACCGCGCCACGCTGCGGAAGAAAGTCGAGAAATTCGGGCTCCGCGGCGCGGCGGAGTAGTTCCGGGAACGCCCGGTTCTGTGATACCATCGCGGCCATGTGCTGCCACCTCGCAGGCTCCGCGTCGGACTCCTGCGCGCATCGCGGCGGCGGTCTGTTCTTCTGGATCGCCTCCTGGCTGCTCTTCCCGGTCTGCCTCCCGGCGGCGGCCGCCGTGGGGCTCGTCGCCCTTCTGCGAGGACGGAACAGCGGATACTCCCTGATGCGCGGCGCGCTGTTGTCGCCGTTCGTGCTGGTCCCCGTGTTCTTTGCGATGAAGGCCGGGGCGGACTATCGGGCGGGGAAGGCCAGGCTCCACGTCGCCCGGCCCGCGGATCGGGACTGGAACGTGGACGGGCGCACGCGGCTGCCCCTGGTCGAGTCGGAGACCGACCTCTCCAGCCGGTACGCGCACCGCGCGTACGATCTCACCGTCCGCCGGCTCGTCCGCAGGCTGGGCCGCCAGCCGGGCGCCTGGACCGGCCCGCTCCCCTCCCGCGAGGAGGCCGCACGCGCCCTCGCCGGCGGTCGCCGTCTCGCGGCCGAAGACCTCCGCGCCTGGCCCGAACTCGCCTTCTACACCCGCGCCGCAGCGGGACTCGTCTCCGCCGGCGAACACCCCTCCCCCGCCCTCGAATTCCGGCGCGCCTCCGTCCGGCCGGGGCTCGACGTCGTCGGGTCCGGCCCCCATTTCCTCCTGCTGGTCAATGCCGCCACCGGACGGGAAATTGCCCGCCACGGCTCGGTCGATGAATCCGCGGAAGTCCACTCCTCCCCCCGATAACGGAGCCACCGGCGCGTGAGCGACTTCGTGATCGAAACGCAGGGGCTGACCAAGGTCTTCACGGATTTCTGGGGGCGACGGAAACACACCGCGGTCAAGTCCCTCGACCTCCAGATCGAACGCGGCGAAGTCTTCGGCTTCCTCGGCCCGAACGGCTCCGGGAAGACGACCACCATGAAAATGCTCCTCGGCCTCCTCTACCCCACCAGCGGCACCGCCCGCGTCCTCGGGAAAGACCCCGCCCATATCGGCACCAAGGAACGGATCGGGTTCCTCCCCGAGGAGTCCTACCTCTACCGCTTCCTCACCGCCGTCGAAACGCTCGAGTTCTACGGGAAACTCTTCGGCATCCCGCGCGCGGACCGGAAACGGCGCGCCCAGGAACTGCTGGAGATCGTCGGGCTCAAGGACGCGATGCACCGGCCGGTGCGTGAATATTCCAAGGGAATGGCGCGGCGGGTGGGAATCGCGCAGGCGCTGATCAACGACCCCGAGGTCGTCTTCCTCGACGAGCCGACCAGCGGCCTCGACCCGCTGGTGTCGCGCCGGATGAAGGACCTGATCCTGGATCTGAAGCGCCAGGGGAAGACGGTGTTCATGTCGAGCCACCTGCTGGCGGACATCGAGGACGTCTGCGACCGGGTCGGGATCATGCACCTCGGCGAACTGCGCGCCAACGGCCCGCTGCGGGACATGATCCGGATCCAGGACAAGACCTGCCTCGTCGTCCACGGCCTGGCCCCGAACCGGCGGCTCGAGATCGCGCAGGCGATCGAGGCGGCGGACGGGCTGCTCGAGGACATCACGGACCAGAAACGGTCGCTGGAGGACCTGTTCCTCGGCGTGATCGGGCAGGACAAGGAGGACGGCCGGCGATGAAGCGTCGGCTTGAGGCGCTGGCGCTGGGGATCCTGCGCTCTCCGGCGGGACCGGTGCTGGCGATGGCGGGGCTGACCCTGCGCGAGTCGGTCCGCCGCAAGGTTTTCCTGACGATCGCCGTCTTCGCGGTCGTCATGGTCGGCGCGACCGCGCTGTTGCCGGCGATCGACCCGCGCGACCGGGTCGCCCTGATCCAGACCTGGGCGCAGCGATCGATCACGTTTTTCGGCGTGCTGATCTCGGTCTTCCTCGCCGGCGTCTCCCTCCCCGAGGACATCGAGGAAAAGCGGGTGTTCATGCTCCTCACCAAGCCCCTCTCGCGGTGGCAGCTTCTCACCGGGAGGTTCGCGGGGTTCGCCGGCCTCCTCGCCGTCTTCCTCGCCGCGACAGGCCTCGTCTCCACCGGATTCATCCGGGTCGTCGCCGCCCGGTCCGGCGGAACGATCTCCCCCGTCTCCGAGGTCCGCGCGCTTCAGACCCGGATCGAGCAGGAAAAACCCGGGTCCGTCGTTACCGCCGAAAGCTCCGAGGCGGTGCCGTTTTTCGGCACCGTGCGCGGCGAAGGAGAGACGATCGCCGTCTGGTACTTCCGCAATCTCGACCCCTCCGACTTCGACGACAGCGTCCGGCTCCGGTACGACTTCAACCTGACCGGTCCCGGCGGCGTGCAGTTCGCCGACCTCGTCTTCTACCTCCGGCCGCCCGCCGAGGAAACCGACACCGACGCCGCCAGGGCGCTCGGATGGAAGGTGACGTTCGAGCGCCAGATCGTCCCCGGGCAGCCCCTTCCCGGCCGCGTCGCCTACCGCAGCGAAACGGCGAAGGCCCGCGTGCCCGGCGAGATCCGCATCCCGAAGGCCTGGATCCGCTCCGGTTCGATCGATGTCGGGGTCAAGCGCGCCAAGCCCTCCACAAACCTCGACGTCGAGTCCTGGAACGTCTCCTTCCTCACCCGCGCCCACAGCTTCGAGATGAACTTCGCCCGGGGCCTGATGTGCACGTTCCTGATGTGGATCGTCCTCCTCTCGATCACGCTCGCCGGTTCCACCTTCATGACCGCCCCCGTGAACATCCTCTTCGGCGTCTCCGTCTTCGTCATGGGGAACATGATCGGGTTCATCCGGGAGTCGCTTCCCACCGTCGATGAACGGATCGTGATGGCGACAAAGGCCGACGAGGAGGCCGTGCGGCACGGGCACTCGCACGGGGAGACCGACGACATCCCGGTGCCGGTGCTGAAGGCTTCTCTCGCCGTGTCGCGCGCGGTCATGGGGCTGATCCCCGACCTCAACGCGTACGACGCTTCCGGCACGATGCTCCGTGGCCTCGACGTCCCGGGCTCCCGGATCCGCGACAACGGCCTCACCGCCCTGGCCTTCGCCGGCGGCGCCCTCCTGATCGGCATCGCGGCGCTCCGGCTGAGGGAATTCCGATGAAAAAATCGCTGACGGCGCTTCTGGCGGCCGCCCTCGTCTGGTTCCTGCATCACAGCCAGCGGCGGATCGACGCCACTCCGGAGAAGGCGGCGATGATCGCCGCGAACCCCTTTCACAAGCTCCCGCCGGCGCAGTACATGACGGAGTACGTGGGATCGATGCTGATGGGCGGGATGCGGGCGGTGGCGATCGACTATCTGTGGATTCAGTTCGGCCGGGCGGAGAAGGCGCGCCAGTTCCGCGAGGTCGAGGCGATCCTGGACATCCTGATCCGGCTGCAGCCCGAGTTCCCCGAGGTCTGGAACCACCTGGCCTGGAGCCGGGCGTACAACATCGCGGCGCTGATGGAGTCGCCGGAGGAACGGTGGAAGTGGGTTGAGCAGGGGCTGCGGTGTTCGGACGAGGGGATCGCGCGGAATCCCGGCGAGGAGAAGCTCTGGTTCCAGAAGGGGTACCTGCGCTGGCACCGGCTGCCGCAGGAGCCGTTCCTGCTGGAGCGGTACCAGCAGACGACGGGGCGTCTGGCGTCGCAGGATGCGGCGATCGCGTTCGAGAGGGCGATCGAGATTGCGCAGTCGCAGGGGCGCGACAACACGCGCCCGCCGTGCGACGCGATGCTGCAGGAGTCGTACCAGCGCTGGGCGTTCGACGAGCTCCGGCGCGGAGACCTGGCGCGGGCGAAGGAGGTCCTGCAGCAGGGGCGCACGACCTACGAGCGGCTCATGCGCGGCCGGCCGATCACGCCGCTGAACGAAAAGCAGAACCGGGCGTTCGGGGACCTCGCCGCCGCGTTCGACCTCGAGCTTGAACAGGCGACGCGGCCGTCCGATCAGACCCTCGTCCGGCTCCTGGGCACCTACACCGCCATCGAAAAGGAATACCACGCCGTCAAACCCGTGGAGCGCCGGATCGTGGAGCTGATCCTCCCTCGGGTCGTCCCCGCCGCGCTCGCCCTCGCCCGCGAAGGCCGCCCGGGCGACGCCTCCACCCTGATCGAGGACAGCCTCGTCGATCCTTTCGCCGACCTCTCCGTCCGCCTCGACGGCTCCGTGAACCCTTTCTGGGAGTCGCTGGTCAACTTCGCCCAGCGCCTCAGGGCGGTCCTCGGGCTCGAAGCCGAGGACAAGAAGGCGGCGGCGGCGCAGAAGCTGGATGACCTTCTGGAGGAATTCCGGTATATCCTTCCCGCCCACATCAACGACGCCCTCCGCGATCGCGCACGCGAACTGCGGGGGCGGTGAGAGGAGGAGCCATTCCGAAAAAGGACGAGGCGCGTGAGACGGCGATCGAGTGCGCGCGGATTGCGGACGGGAAGAAGGCCACGGACATCGTGGTGCTGGACATCCGGAAGATCGCGTTCATCACGGACTATTTCGTGATCGCCAGCGGCACGAACCGGCGCCAGCTCCAGGCGATCGCGGACGAGCTGAGCGCCACGCTGAAAGGACGCGGGTTGCGCAGGGTCGGCATGGAGGGATACCAGGAAGGCGCCTGGATCCTCGTGGACTTCGGCTCCGTCGTGATCCACCTGTTCCACGAGGAAATGCGCCGCTACTACGAGCTCGAGAATCTCTGGTCCGAGGCGAAAGGGGTGCGGTGGCAGGCGAAGGCCGGGGCGGATGCGAAGAGCGGGAACGACTAGCCTCCTCCTCGGCGCCTGCCTGCTGGCCGGGTGCGGCTGGCTCGGCGACCGCGCGAGGGACGCCGCGGACATCGTGCATGTCGACGCCGGCGTCGGCCCGCAGATCGGCGCGACCGTGCGGCTCACGCACCTCCTCCAGGCGGGGGCCTGCGCCGAGGGACTCCGCTGGAACCGCAGCGCCGAGGACGCATGGCTCGACGCGGCGCACCTGAGCTGGAACGGCCGGCAGGCCGGGATCCACAAGCGCATCGGCTGGGAAGCGGGGGTCGGGCCGGAGAGCATCGGGCCCCGATGGTACGTGCGCCGCTGGTCCGCCGAGTACGAGGAGGAGTACCGGGAGCAGAAGCGGACGGCGGACGAGATCGGGTTCTCGATTCATGTCCTGTTCGTCGGCGTGGAGGCGGGGGTGCGCCCCGCGGAGTTCGTCGACTTTCTGCTCGGCTGGTTCGGGCTCGACATCCTCCGGGACGACCGCCAGCGCGAGTCGATCGAGGACGCGGAGCGCTGGCGGGAGCGCGAGGAGCGCCGGCCCCGCGACGGCGGGGGCTCCGAGTCGCGCACCCCGCCGCCGGATTGACGGATAGGGCGGCTTCGTGTCTCATCCCGGCGCATGGTCGAGCCCATCCCCCCCGATCCCACACCGCCGGTCAGCCGGGTGACCGTCGCCGCCGTCGCGCTGTTCGTGACGGCGCTCGTGCTCATCGTCGTCTTCTTCGTCCCGGCCGCGGAGCCGAAGCTCCCGCCCGGTGTCGTCGACCCGGCCGTGATCTTCGCGGAGCGGTGCGCGCTCTGCCACGGCCCGCGCGGGGAGGGACGCGGAAAGTTCCCGAAGATCGCCGGCACGCCGCTGTCCGCGGAGGAGATCACGCGGATCCTCGAGGCCGGGAAGGGCGAGATGCCGAAGCTGGACGCCTCGCCCGAGCAGAGGGCCGCGGTCGCCGGGTGGGTGAAGGACCTGGAGTAGCGGGGGTCCGTCGTGCGGCGCGTCAGATCGTCTCGAGCAGTTCCGGATAGAGTTTTTCGCCGATTTTCCCCGTCTCCCTGTCGAACGTCCGGATCCGGCTCAGCGGCGGCGAGTAGAAGTTGAGGGTGATCATCCGCCGCCGTTCCCCCTGCCGGTTCCCCATCGAGTGAATCGCGCCGACGTCGCTGGCGCAGACGCTTCCGGGGTGCAGGTCGCAGGTTTCGATGAGCTCCAGGCGCGCATATCCCGGGCGTCCGCCGGCGTCCGCCTGGCGGAAATTCTCGATCAGGGTGGTCCCAGAGATCACCCTGGCGACGGCGCAGGACGGGCCGTGGTCGTGGATGACGGTTTCCTGTCCGTCCTCCCAGCAGAGGACGAGGGCTTCGAGGGCCGGGAGCTGGAGGAGGGGAGTTCGGGTGTAGTGATCGCTGGACCAGGCGATGTGGGGTTCGATCAGGTCCGGTGTGATCTGCACCTGGCGGACGAGCCGGACGAGGTCGGCGACGGGAATGCCGGAAGAGGGGAAGGAGCGCGCCTTATTGAGAAACTCTTCCCAGGACAGGGAGGGCATGGTCGATTCCTCGTGTGGGTGTCCGTGCAGTATAGGGGAGCGGGGCTCCGGTCCGGTGCGCAAAAGCAAGCGGCGCAAGCACTTATATCAACATATCCTGATCTGCAAACTCAGGATTCCCTTCCCGAACGGGCCCTTCCCCTCCGCCGCACCCGCAGGTACTCTCCCGTTCCCGGTATACGCCGCCCCCTCTCCCAAGGAGCCCTCGCCCATGCGCCCACGCCCACTCCTGGCCGCCGCCCCGCTTCTCCTCGCCGCCTGCTCCTCCACGCCGCCCGCCAGTTCCGCCGACGGCCCGGCCGTGACTCCCAATCCGATCGCCGAACTCTGGGGCGGTCCGGCGGGAAAGATCAGCGTCGGCGGCACGTACCGGACCCGGACCCACTTCCGCATCGTCAACGGCAACATCGTCGATTGCGATTCCTGGCTGTCCGGCGAGCTCCTCCAGATGGGCACCGAGGTGACGGTCCTGGAGACGGCGAAGTCCGACACCCGGTGGCACGTGAAGACCCGCGAGGGCCGGGATTTCTGGATCTGCGTCGGCCACGGCGGCGCCTACGGGCCCCCCCACCAGGAGATCCAGAAATTCCTCGCCGCACAGGATCCGCGCGGCGCCTCCGATATGGGATCCGGCGACGTCGCCGCCGCGATCGCCGCGGGGAGACCCGTCGTCGGGATGACCCGGGCGCAGGTCGTGGGAACCCTGGGATTCCCTCCGAACATCGGGGATCCGGCGGCGTCGCAGCTCTGGAAGTATCCCCAGCTGAACCGCGGGTACCGCGGCAGCCGGTGGGGCGGACGCCTCGACCGGCACAACGTCGGAATCGCCTTTCAGGACGGGATCGTCTCCCACGTCGAGGCGTTCGATCCCGACTGAGTCGCTGCCGATGACATGGCGCCATGCGGACGACGCGGATCTCGGCGGCCTGCACGGAGGAGACGGGATTCGTTTCGGTGACCCTCGATCCGGACCGAACGCGACGCCGCACACGGACCAGTGCCGTGACGCCCGGCCCGGGCGCATCGGACCACAGCCCCGGGCAGCCCCGGATTCCCGGACGCCCGCCGCGCCGCGTTTCCGCACCCCGCGTTTCTTGACAGCCCCTCGCTCCCGGTTATCCTGCCCGCAACCTCAGGAGCCGCGAGCATGAACGAGTGGACCCGCGACGCTCTTCGGAGCCTGGGGCTGTTGTCCGGGGCCGGAATGACGCTTGCCGTCACCACGGGCCTGGGCTACTGGGTCGGGCACAAGGCCGGTGTGCGGTGGGACTTCGAACCCTGGGGAACCACCGCAGGCGTCCTCCTGGGCCTGGCCGTCGGATTCCTGCAGATCTGGGACATCTACCGGCGGTTCCTCAGCCGATGATCGACCCCCAGCTCCGCCGGTACTACCTGACGGCCGCCGGGATCGGACTCCTCTCCACCGCCGCGTCCCTCCCGTTCGGCGATGCCGCCGTCACACTCGGCGTCGCCGGCGGAGTCCTGGTCAGCGCCGTCCCGTTCGTGACCTGGCACATCATCGTCGCCGGGCTCAACGGCCGGAGCCGGACGGGGAAGGCGCTGGTCACGGGCCTGGTCCTTGTGAAGTACGCCGCCGTCGCGGGCGTCGTGTGGGGCCTGTTCCGATGGAAGCTGGTCCACGAGGTGTCCTTCGGGCTCGGGCTGGTCGCAGGATCGATGGCGGTTTTCGGAATCGTCGTGCGCGGAGCTGAGAAATAAAATGGCGGGCGGCGTCGAACATCCACCGAGCATCTTTCACCCGATCTGGGAGCGCGTCCCCGCGGGCCTCAAGTCCGTGTTCACCCTGAACGGGAACTTCGACGACCACTCCGCAGAGGTGTTCTTCGACGCCGTGATCTGCAGCGGCATCGTGATCGTCGGACTCGCCCTCCTCACCGCAAAGGGCAAAGCCTCGATCTCCCGCATCCCGGGAAAACTCCAGAACATCCTCGAAATCGCCGTCGTCGGACTGCGCGGCATGATCGTCGATATCCTCGGCGCGGACGGCGTCAAGTACCTGCCCCTCATGGGGACCGTGTTCGTCTACATCCTCTGCAACAACCTGATGGGACTCGTCCCTGGGCTCAAGGCCCCCACGATGTCGAACTCGACCACCTTCGCGCTCGGCATCTCCATGTTCCTCTGCGTGAACGGAATCGCCATCAAGGCCAACGGACTCGTCGGCTACCTGAAACACTTCGCCGGCGACGTCGCCTTCCTCGCCCCCCTCATGTTCGTCATCCACATCTTCGGCGAACTCGCCAAGCCGATGTCCCTCTCCCTCCGTCTCTTCGGCAATATCTACGGCGAAGACAACATCATCGCCTCGCTGTTCGGCATGGGATACAGCGCCTGGATCCCCGTGCACGCCCCGATGGTCGCGTTCGGCCTCTTCACGTCGTTCCTCCAGGCGTTCATCTTCACCAGCCTTTCCTGCATCTACGTGCAGGGCTTCATCGAGCACGCCGGCCATGACGACCACGGGCACGGCGGGCACGACCACGACCACGGACACGGCCATTCCCACCCCCACGATCACGCCCACGCTCACCCCGCGGGCCAGGCAGCTTCTCACTAACCACCTTTCCGAGTCCTTCAGGAAACCTTCCAGGAGAAAGACGGATGAAGAAGATCGCGTTCTACGGTCTCATGGTCGTCGCCGTGCTGTGCATTTTCGCCCCGGTCGTGTCGGCCGAATCCGCGGAAAAGGTCGCTTCCGCAGGCTCCGACGCCGCCAAGGCGACGGTCTCCCAGGCGCTCGCCATCGCCATGGGCTTCGGTCTCGCCATCGCCGCCGCGGGCGGCGCGATCGGCCAGTCGCGCGCCATCTGCAGCGCGGTCGAGGCGATCGCCCGTCAGCCTGAGGCGGCCGGCAACATCCGCGGCTCGCTGATCATCGGTCTCGCCCTGATCGAGACGCTGGTCATCTACGTGCTGCTGATCTGCTTCTTCCTCAACGGCAAGTTCCCGACACTCTAGGCACCGTCGATGGACCTGCTCAAAACGCTCGGGCTGAACCCCCTCATCGTCCTGATCCAGATGGGGGGCTTCCTCCTCACGTATTTCATCCTCCGCGCTCTCCTCTGGAAGCCGGTCGGGGACGTCATCGACCGGCGGGCCGGGGAGTGGAAGGCGTCGGAGGCGGAGATCGACAGGACGAAGGAGGAGGGGGAGGCGCTTCGGGCGGATTACGCGGCGCGCATGGCGGTCATCGAACGCCAGGCGTACGACCGCCTGACCGCACTCGTGCGGGAAGGCGTGTCGTCCCGGGCGGACGCTCTCGTCCGGGCGCAGGAGGCGGCGGCGAAGCAGGTCCTGGAGGCGCAGGCGGAAATCCGTGCCGAGCGGGACCGGGCGCTCCGCGAGGCCGGCCCGTCCGTCGACGCCCTCGCACGGCAGGCCGCGGCGCGGGTGATGGGAGGGCGGGAATGAAGCCCCGGCTCCTGGCGGCGGTCCTCGTGGTCTGCACGGTCCTCTGGGCGATCGTCCCGGCACAGGCCGCGGACGATCACGGCGCGGCCGGTCACTCCGACGGCCACGCCGCGGAGCACCACGAGAGCCCGTTCCAGCTCTGGAAGGTCCTCGTCGTCCAGGGGCTCGCGGTCCTCCTCGTGTTCCTGGCGCTGAAGAAGTGGGCGTTCCCGATCCTGTCGAAGGCGCTGAACGACCGGATCGCCGGAATCCGCGACCGGTACGAGACGCTGGAGAAGGAAAAGGCCGAGGTCCAGCGGCTGCAGCGGGACATCCGCGAACGGCTGGCGGGGATCGACGCGGAGGCGAAGGCCAGGGTCGACGCGGCCGTGCGGGAAGGCGAGTCCCAGAAGGCCGCGATCGTCTCCGATGCCGGCGCGGCGGCGGACCGCCTGCTCAACAAGGCCCGCGCCGAAATCGAGATCGAACGCGCCAAGGCGGTCGAGGAAATCCGGCAGGAAATGGTCCGCCTCTCGCTGGAGGCCGCCGAGCGGATCGTCCGGGAGCAGTTGTCCCCCGCCCGACAGGAGGAACTGATCGAGAAGTTCATCGGCGACCTGGAAAAGGTGAAGTCGTGAACGAACGCACCATCGCGCGCCGGTACGCCACGGCCCTCCTCGGCCTCGCCGACAAGGCGAAGGAGGTCGAACAGGCCGAAGAGGCCCTGCTCGGCCTGGCCGGCGCCTACCGGGCCTCCGCGGAGTTCCGCCGGGCCCTGACCCACCCGCGCGTGTCGGCGAAGGACAAGAAAGACCTGCTCAGGAAGACGGTCCCGGGCCTGACGCCGCTCGTCGGGGAATTCCTGGACCTCCTGATCGAAAAGAACCGCACGACCTGCCTCCCCGAGATCGCGGACGTCTTCGACGATCTCGCCGACCAGTACGCGGGGATCGTGCGCATGACGGTGGAGACCGCGGTCCCCATGCCGGAAGCCCAGCGGGCCCGGCTGGCGGGACGGCTGAGCGGGCTCGCAAAGGGCCGCCGGATCGAACTCGACGCCCGTGTGAATCCGGACCTGCTCGGCGGCGTCCGGGTCCGCGTGCGCGATACGGTGGTCGACGGCTCGGTGGCGGCAAGATTGAAGGGATTAAAGGAACTGCTGACGTCCACGATGAGGTAACAAGCGATGCAGATCCGGCCGGAAGAGATTTCCAAGATCATCCAGACTGAGATCAAGAAGTTCGAAGGCGATCTCAAGATGGAGTCCGTCGGGACGGTCCTGTCCGTCGGAGACGGGATCGCGCGCGTCTACGGCCTGGACAAGGTCATGGCGGGCGAACTGGTCGAGTTCCCCGGCGGCGTGTTCGGCATGGCGCTGAACCTCGAAGAAGACTCCGTCGGGACCGTGGTGCTCGGCAGCGACCGCGGAATCAAAGAAGGGGACACGGTGAAGTGCACGGGCAAGATCGTGCAGGTCCCCGTGGGCGACGCGCTTCTCGGCCGCGTCGTGAACGCGCTCGGGCAGCCGCTGGACGGCAAGGGGCCGATCGCGGCGACCAAGTTCCGCCCGATCGAGTACCCGGCGCCCAACGTCGTCATGCGGCAGTCGGTGAAGGAGCCGCTGCAGACGGGGTACAAGGCGATCGACTCAATGATCCCGATCGGTCGCGGCCAGCGCGAGCTGATCCTGGGCGACCGCGGCATCGGGAAGACGGCGCTGATCGTGGACACGATCCTGAACCAGCGCGAAGAGGACATGGTCTGCATCTACGTCGCGATCGGGCAGAAGCAGTCGACGGTCGCGCAGGTGGTGGACGTGCTGGAGAAGGCCGGCGCCATGCGGTACACGATCATCGTCGCCGCGAGCGCCTCCGATCCCGCTCCCCTGCAGTACATCGCCCCCTTCGCGGGGACGGCGATGGGCGAGGAATTCCGGGACACGAAGCGGCACGCGTTCATCGCGTACGACGACCTGACGAAGCACGCGTGGGCGTACCGGCAGATGTCGCTGCTCCTGCGGCGCCCGCCCGGCCGCGAGGCGTATCCCGGGGACGTGTTCAACCTTCACAGCCGCCTGCTGGAGCGCTCGGCCAAGCTGAACGACGAGCTCGGGGCGGGATCGCTGACCTCGACGCCCGTGATCGAGACGCAGCTCGGCGACGTGTCGGCGTACATCCCGACGAACGTGATTTCGATCACGGACGGACAGATCTACCTCGAGCCCGACCTGTTCTACGCGGGCGTCCGCCCGTCGCTGAACGTCGGCATCAGCGTGTCGCGCGTCGGCGGCGCGGCACAGACCAAGGCGATGAAGAAGGTGGCCGGAAAGCTCCGCCTCGAGCTGGCCCAGTTCCGCGAACTGGCGGCGTTCGCGCAGTTTGCGAGCGACCTGGACGCGGGAACCCGGGCCCAGCTGACCCGCGGGGAACGGCTGGTGGAAATCCTGAAGCAGCCTCAGTACGAGCCGATGCACTTTGCGAACCAGGTCTCGATCATCTTCGCCGGTACCCAGGGGTTCCTGGACGATGTGCCGAAAGACCAGGTTCCCGCCTGGGAGCGGACATTCCACAAGTTCCTCGGCGAGAAGCACACGGCGATCATCGAGTCGATGAAGAAGACGAAGGATCTGGACAAGGACAACGAGGCCCGGCTGCGCGCGGCGCTCGATGAGTTCAAGGCCGGATGGAAGACGGGGTCGATCAAGCCTGAAGCCGCGAAGATCTTCGCGGCGGCAGCACACTAGCGGGGCGACACGATGGCGATAGGCTCGATCAAGTCGATCCGGACGAAAATCCGGTCCATCGGCAACATCAAGAAAATCACGCGCGCCATGGAAATGGTGAGCGCGGCGAAGCTTCGCAAGGTGCAGGAACGGCTGATGGCCGTCCGCCCCTACGCCTCCCGCATCACCTCGTTCCTGACCGGGCTGGCCGGACGGGTCAGGAACCTGGACTTCCCGCTGTTCCAGGGACGGGACCATGTCCGGCGGATCGGCGTCGTGCTGGTGATGGGAGAGAAAGGGCTGTGCGGATCCTTCAACTCGAACATGCTCCGGTTCTACGGCGAGTTCCAGAAGAAGCACCCCGTGCCGGTGGACCTGACGGCGATCGGCAAGAAGACGGTGGACATGGCGAAGAAGTCGGGCGTGACGCCCGTGGACAGCTACGTGAACCTGAAGACGGACGTCTCGTTCGGCGAAATCCAGTCCTGGACCAACAGGCTGATCGCGTCCTTCCTCGACGGGACCGTCGACGAGGTGTGGGTCCTCTACACCGAATACATGAACGCGGTGACCTTCCGGCCGCGCGCGGTGAAGTTCCTGCCGGTCGAGACGGAGAAGACGGAGGGCAAGGAGGACTCCGCCGGGGATTACGAGTTCGAGCCCTCCCCGAAGGAGATCCTCGACAGGCTCATCCCGCGCTACGTCCAGACGACGTTTCACAGACTTCTGCTCGAATCGATGTCCAGCGAACACGCCGCGCGGATGAACGCGATGCACAACGCGACGGACAACGCGAAAGACCTCGTCTCGAGCCTGACACTCATCTACAACAAGGCGCGCCAGGCCAGCATCACGAAGGAACTGCTGGACATCGTCGGCGGCGCCGAGGCACTCAGGGGATAGCGCATGGCGGAAAACATCGGCAAGGTCACCCAGGTCATCGGCCCGGTCGTGGACGTCTCCTTTGAGACGGCCCTTCCGGCCATCTACAACTCGCTCACCATCCGGGACAAGGACAAGGGCCTCGACCTGACGCTCGAGGTCGCCCTGCACCTGGGAAACAACACGGTGAGGTCCGTCGCCATGTCCACGACGGACGGCCTGGTGCGCGGCACCCCGGTCACGGACACGGGCGCGCCGATCCAGCTCCCCGTGGGCCGCGCCACGCTCGGCCGCCTGATCGACCTCCTCGGCAAGCCGCTCGACCACCACGGAGAGATCAAGACCGACACCTACTACCCGATTCATCGCCCCGCCCCCGCCCTCACCAACCAGGAAGTCACCCCGGCCATCCTCGAAACGGGGATCAAGGTCCTCGACCTCCTCGCACCGTACGCCAAGGGCGGCAAGGTCGGCCTGTTCGGCGGCGCCGGCGTGGGCAAGACGGTGCTGGTGCAGGAACTCATCCACAACATCGCCAAGAACCACGGCGGCTTCTCCGTCTTCGCGGGGGTCGGCGAGCGCACCCGCGAGGGGAACGACCTCTGGCACGAAATGAAGGAGTCCGGGGTCATCGACAAGACCGTGCTCTGCTTCGGCCAGATGAACGAACCCCCCGGAGCCCGCCTCCGCGTCGCCCTCTCCGGCGTCACCTTCGCCGAATACTTCCGCGACGAGGAGGGCCAGGACGTCCTCCTCTTCGTCGACAATATCTTCCGCTTCGTCCAGGCCGGCTCGGAAGTCTCCGCCCTCCTCGGCCGCATGCCGAGCGCGGTCGGCTACCAGCCGACCCTCGCCAACGAAATGGCCCAGCTTCAGGAACGCATCACCTCGACCAAGAAAGGCTCCATCACCTCGGTGCAGGCGGTCTACGTCCCGGCCGACGACATCACCGACCCCGCCCCGGCCACGACCTTCTCCCATCTGGACGCGACCACCGTCCTCGACCGCCGGATCTCGGAACTCGGCATCTACCCCGCCGTCGACCCGCTCAAGTCCACCTCCCGGATGCTCGACGAAAAAATCGTCGGCACCGAGCACTACCGCACGGCGCTCGCGGTCCAGAAGGTCCTCCAGCGCTACGCCGACCTCCAGGACATCATCGCCATCCTCGGGATGGAGGAGCTGTCGGACGAGGACAAGGTCGTCGTCGCCCGCGCCCGCCGCATCCAGCGCTTCCTCAGCCAGCCGTTCAACGTCGCCAAGATCTTCACCGGCACGGACGGCGAATACGTCCCCGTCAAGGAGACGGTCCGCGGGTTCAGGGAGATCCTCGAGGGCAAGCACGACGCCCTCCCCGAGCAGGCGTTCTACATGGTCGGCGGGATCGACAAGGCGATCGACAAGGCCAAGAAGATGAAGGGCTAACCGGGGAACTCATGGCGAAGGAATTTCAGTTCGAGGTCGTCACGCCGGAACGCACGGTGTTTTCGAAATCCGTGACGAGCGTGATCATGCCCGCGCACGAGGGATACCTCGGCGTGCTGGCCGGCCACGCCCCGCTCCTCGCCCTCCTCCAGCCCGGCGAAATCGTCATCCGCCTCCCCAACGGCGAGCAGGAGGAGATCGTGGTGGCGGGCGGATTCGCGGATGTCGGGCCGAAGAAGTGCCTGATCCTGGCGGACGCGGCGGAAACGCCGGAGCAGGTCAGCGTGGAGCGGGCGCGGAAGGCCTACGACAAGGCGCGGCAGGCGATGTCCGAGCGGAAGCCCGGGCACTCGCTGGAGGAGCTGGAGCTGGCGCTCAAACGTGCGGAGAACCGGCTGAAGTTCGCGCAGAGGCGCAAGAAGGCCTGACCGGGGCGCGCCCCGGCCGGGCGCGCAGACGCGGGAGAGGCGGCATGTCGACCCCTGCGGAGCCCGGGAGCGGCGGATCAGCCGGCGGCGGCCCGGGGACCGGAGCCCCGGGCTGGAGGGAGAGCGTCGCGGCCGCGTTCGCCTGGCGCTATGTCGCCCACTCGGCCATGGTCGCGATCGCGCTGGTCAACGAGGCCCGGCCGTCTCCCGGACCGCTCCACGACCCGGTCCTCGCCGTCCTCCCGCGCATCGAGTGGATCGCCGCGCACAACTACCACCTCTGGCTGGCGCTCTATGTCCCCCTGGCACTCTGGCTCTGGGCAAAGGACCGCCGCACGTTCGTGCGATTCCTCTGGGTCGGCGGGTGGCTCAGCCTCGTCCGGGGCGTCTGCATCCTCGCGACCGGGCTCGGCCCCGTGGACGGCGTGGACCGGAACGCGGGGATGACCGCGGCCGGGATGGTCGCCGCCTGGTGGGGAATCGTGAACCCGATCTCCGCCCTGACCACCGACGTCGCGCACGTCAGCCTGACGAAAGACCTGTTCTTCTCGGGCCACGCCGCGACCACCTTCCTGCTCTGGCTCTATGCCCGACCCTGGCGCAGACTCGCGGCCGCGGCGATGGCGGCCCACGTGGTCGTCGTGGCCAGCGTCTTCCTGGCGCACCTCCACTACACGATCGACGTGGCGGGGGCCTGGGCGATCACCGCGGTCGTCTGGAGCGTCGCGGAACGGCGCGCAGGGCGCCGGCAGAACTCCCCCGCCTGACCGGCCCGCCTACCGCACCGGAGGCGGGTACCACTCCGGCTTCTTCGGCTTCGGCTTCGCCGTCGGCTTCGCACCGAATTCCGCCTCGCCGGTCTTCACGCTGGACTTCAACTGGAAGGGGACCTTGATCTCCAGGTTTCCCTCCTCCCCGCCCGTGTTGATGGGAAGCGTGCCTTTCATCTCGCCCTTCGCCTTGAGCGAGATGACCATCCCCGCCTCGATGCCGTAGAAGACGTCCCCGCTGATCGTCAGCTCCGCGGGGGATTCCGGCCCCTTTCCTGTGGAAAAGGTCCCCTTCGCCTTCCCGTCGATCTCCAGGCGCACACACTTCTGCCCGTCCTTGTCGCGGAACTCCGCGAGCTTGACCGACACTTCCGCCTCCTGCGCCTTCAGCCCGGGGACTTCGGAGGTCAGCCAGGCCTTCACGCGCTCGGGATCCGCGTCCCAGGTGTTACCGGCGGAAACGACTTTCCCGCTGGCGACCATCATGGTCAGCGGGTCCGCCGCCTCCTCGCCGGCCAGGGCCGAAGCCGGGACCGCGCCGTCCGGGCCGATGGCGGTCTTACCGGAGGGGCCGAAGGTGATTTCCGCCCCCTCCAGAGGGTGGGCGAGATCCTCCTGCTTGCCGAACATCGCCATGTCGACGTCGCTCGAGCGCTTCGGGTACTGGCGCCGGGACTCGACGGGCATCCCGCTCTTCGCTTCGTTGATTTCCTCGACCTGCTTTGTTTCGCCGTTCAGCTTGACCTTGAAGGTGAGGGAAATGCCGCCTTCTCCGCCGCCGAGCTTGCAGTCCCCCTCGCCCTCGAACGTCTGCTCTTTCGTGAATTTGAGCCCCTTTTTCACGTTCGACTTGATTTCGATTTTTTCCTGGGCGGCCGCGGGCAGGGCCAGGGCGAGCAGCGTGACGAGGACGGCGGGGACGCGCATGGGGAGATCCTCAACGGGACGGGGGGGCGACGGTGACGCCGGCATCCTAACGCGGCGGGGCGCGGGAGGGACCGGAGAATTTCCGAATCGCCCGTGGGGCTACCGGGAGGCCGGGCGGAGGAGGCGTGAAGCGGAGAGCCAGGCCTCTCCCTCCTGCCGGGCGCGGCCGCCGCGGGAAAGGCGGCTGAGGGACTCCTCGACGTCGGAGCGGGCCAGTCCGGTTTCGGCGGAGATTTCGGCGGCGGAGAGGGGGCCTGACTGGAGGGAGGCCAGGACCCGGTCTTCTTCGGGCGTGAGGGGAGCGACGTTTCTGGAGAACCCGATTTCATCCAGGATGTCGTCGGGGCAGGCGGCGATGGCGGCGCCCTGGCGGATCAGGGCGTGGCATCCCCGGCTGACGGGTGAGGTACAGGGGCCGGGGACGGCGAAGACCGGTTTGCCGTGCTCCATCGCCCAGTCCGCGGTGATGAGCGCGCCAGAGGCGTCTCCGCTTTCCACCACGACCGTCCCGAGTCCCAGGGCGGCGATCAGCCGGTTCCGGCGCGGGAAATGCACGGCGGAGGGGCCCGACAGGAGCGGGAATTCGGAGAGGAGGGCGCCGGACGCGGCGATCCGGCGGGAGAGGGGTTCGTTCTCCTCCGGGTAGACGCGGAGGACGCCGGTGCCGAGGACGGCGAGGGTCCGTCCGCGTCGGAGGGCGCCTCTGTGGGCGGCCGTATCGATTCCCCGTGCCAGTCCGGAAACGATGGTGAGCCCGCACTCGGAGAGGTCGGCGGCGAGGCGGTCGGCCATGCCGAGGCCGTAGGGCGTGGCCTCGCGTGTGCCGACCATCGACACGGCGGCGGCGTCTTCGGGTTCGAGGGATCCGCGCACGGAGAGGACGAGGGGGGCGTCGAAGAGGCATCGGAATCCGTGGGGGGAGGCGGGGTCGTCCCAGGGGATCAGGCGGACCTGGTGGCGTTCCGCGAGGTCCCGCTCGCGTTCGCCGGCGTTTTCTGCGAAGGCGCGCCGGATTTCGGAGGCCGTCGAGGCCCCCACTCCCTCGACTTCCGCGAGGGCGCGTTCGCCGGCGGCGGCGACCGCCGCGAGTGTGCGGAACCGGTCGAGCAGGCGCCTCAGGAGCACGCTTCCCACGCGCTCCGTCGCATTCAGGGCCAGCAGATGGGTCAGGTCGTCCATGGTGCGCGTCCGGTGTCCTCCCGGCGCACCCCCATCTTACCCCGCGAAAACGTCCATGTCAAGAATGACTGTTGAAATAGAACACTACCCGGTCACGCACGCCCTCCAGGCCGAAGCGATCGCCCAGGCCGGCAGATCCTCCCGCACCTCCGCCTTCCCGATCCGCCGGCAGACGACGTACCTCATCTGCCCCCCGCGCACCTTCTTGTCCCCGCGCGCCCGGGCCCTCAACCGCACCGGATCGAGCCCCGGCGCCCTGTCCGGCAGCCCGCACCCCCGAACCAGCCGCCGCACCCGCCCCTCAAGCCCCTTCGCCGCCACCCCCGCCCGCTCGGCCAGGACGCTCGCGGCCACCAGCCCGATCCCGACCGCCTCGCCGTGCAGATACCGGACGAATCCCGTCGCGGCCTCAATCGCGTGGCCGAACGTGTGCCCCAGGTTGAGCAGCATCCGCTCCCCCGCCTCCCGCTCGTCCGCCGCCACGACACGCGCCTTGAGCGTCACGCACCGCGCGACCACCCGCGCCAGCAGCTCAGCGTCGAGCTTCAGAATCGCCCCCGACCGCCGCTCGAGCAGGCGGAAGAGCGCCGGGTCCGCGATCAGCCCGTACTTGATCACCTCGGCCAGTCCGGCGCGCAGGTGGCGCGGGGGGAGCGTCCGGAGGGTGTCCAGGTCGGCGACGACGGCGGCGGGCTGGTGGAAGGCGCCGACGAAATTCTTGGCTTCGGGGATGTCCACGCCGGTCTTCCCGCCGATGGCGGAATCCACCATCGCCAGAAACGTGGTGGGGACCTGCACGACCGGCACTCCGCGCAGGTAGCAGGCGGCCGCGAAGCCGGCGATGTCGCCCGCGACGCCCCCGCCCAGCGCGATGAAGCAGGAAGACCGGTCCAGCGCCTCGCGCGCGGCCTGGCGGCAGATTTTCTCCACCGTCCCCAGCGTCTTGGCCGATTCTCCCTGGGGGATCAAAATCAGGTTCGCGCGGATGCCCGCCTTCTGCAACCCGGCGACGACGGGCTTGAGGTAAAGCCCGGCCAGCCGCGGATGGGTGACGATCAGCGCTTTCCGGGGCGCGAGGCCCCGCGTGGAGACCCGCCGCCGGATTTCCATGCCGAGCGCGGAGAGGCGTCCGTCCGTGACGATCGGATAGCCGCGCTGCCCGAGACGGACTTGTACGGTTTTCATTCCAAGACGATCCCCTGGCGCCTAAGCTCCTCGTGGATCCGCTTGGCGGCGCCGGCGGGATTGAGG
>JABWAY010000319.1 GCA_013360825.1 Candidatus Brocadiia bacterium
CTCCTCGACGAACTCGCCCGCGCCGTTTAGCCCCGCGCCGCCTTCTTCGCCCCGCGCCGCGCCGCCGCACGCTCCAGCCCCAGCCGCACCATCCGCTCGCACAGCTCCCCATACCCCACCCCGGCCGCCCCCGCCGCCTTCGGCAGCAGACTGCGCTCGGTCAGGCCGGGAAGCGTGTTCACCTCGAGCACCATCGGGCCGCGTTTCTCGCTGTACATGACGTCGACGCGGCTGAAGTGTTCGCAGCGGAGCGCGCGGTGCGCCGCCAGCGCCGCGCTCTGAACGGCGCGCGACACGATCTCGGGCAGGTCCGGGTTGACCCGGTACTCCGTGCCGGTGTCGACGTACTTGGCGTCGAAATCGAAGAACTCGCGTTTCGGGATCATCTCGACGATCGGAAGCGCCCGACCTTCGAGGATGCCGACGGTCATCTCGCGGCCGCGGATGAATTCCTCGCAGAGCACCCGGGCGTCGCTGCGGAACGCCAGGTCGAACGCGGCGTCCAGTTCCTCGCGCGCCCGGACGATGGAGATGCCGACGCTCGACCCCTCGCGGGACGGCTTGACGACCATCGGGAACCCGACCTCGGAGGCCGCCGAGCGGCGCGCGAACGCGTCGTCCCCCTTCCCCACCGTCGTGAAACCGGGGGTCGGGACGGCGTGGTGGACGAACAGCGACTTCGCGAGGATCTTGTCGAAGGCGTTGCGGGAGGCGTCGGACGGCGAGCCGGTGTACGGGATGCCGCGTTCCTCGAGGAGGAGTTGGATCGTGCCGTCTTCGCCGAAGGAGCCGTGAAGAGCGAGGAAGGCGACGTCCCACGGGAACGGCTCGGGGAGCGCGGCGTCGATGAGGACGAGGTCCGCGGGGAACCCGGCGGCGGCGAGCGAGGCGTGGGCCGCGGTCCCCGAACGCCTGGAGACCTCCCGCTCGCTTCCCGGACCGCCCGCCAGGACGGCCACCCGGAGCGTGCGGTCGGAGAGGGCCCGGAACAGGTCGCGTTTTCTCATCACCACACCTTGATTTCGAGTTCGAGATCGACGCCGCGGGATTCGCGGACGCGGTTCTGCACCTGATGGATGAGGGCGAGGAGGTCGCCCGCGGACGCGTCCGCCTCGTTCATGAGGAAATTGGCGTGGACGGTGGAGACGACCGCGCCGCCGACGCGGGCGCCCTTGAAGCCGCACTCGTCGATCAGCCGTCCGGCGGCGGCGCCCGGGGGATTGCGGAAGACGCACCCCGCGGACCGGCCGTGGAGGGGCTGCGACGCGCGTTTCTTCGTGACGATCTCGCGCATCCGGCTGCGGATGACGGCGCGGTCGCCCTCGGTGAATTCGAAGTCCACCGAGAGGATGACGCGGTGTTTCAGGTCGGAGTCGCGGTAGCGGAAGCCGCAGGCGTCCCGGTCGAGCGTGACGATGCGCCCGTCCGGCTCGACGCATTTGACGCGGCGGACGAATTCGCCGATCTCCCCGTGGTGGCCGCCGGCGTTCATGACCAGGGCTCCCCCGACAGTGCCGGGGATCCCTGCCAGCGCTTCTGATCCGCCGCACGCATTGTCGGCGACCTTTTTCACGAAGGCCGGGAAGGAAGCGCCGGCCTCGGCGCGGGCGAACGGCCCGTAGCCGTCGGTGTGGCGGAATTTTTCCAGGGAGAGGACCGCGGGGCAGCCCTCGTCGCGGACGAGCAGGTTGGTTCCGCCGCCGAGGACCCGGAGTTCCAGCCCCTTGGCGCGGCAGTAGCTCATCGCCTGGGGGACTTCCTCGTGGCGCTCGGGGATGAAAAAGTACTCGGCGCGGCCTCCGACCTTCCACGAGGTGCGGGGGGCGAGCGGTTCGTCGCGTTTCAGGATCATACGGCGACTCTCCCGGTATCGAGGGTGGGAACGAGGACGGAGAGGGCGGCGGCAATCTTGAAGACGTCGCCGGCCCCCATGGTGACGACGACGGCGGGGGCCGGGACGGCGCGGAGTGCGAGGAGGCACTGGTCGAAGGAGTCGAAGGCGCGCGCCGGGGTGCCGTGCGCGCTGATGTCGGAAGCGAGGTCGTGCTGCGAGACGGTCCGCCGGTCCTCCTCGGAATCGCGCGCGGCGTAGATTCCGGGGATCATCACCTCGTCGGCGTCCCGGAAGGCGCCGGCGAAGCCGTCCCAGAGGATCCGGGTCCGCGAGTACTGGTGGGGCTGGAAGACCGCGACGATCCGGCGCTCCGGGTGGAGGGCGCGGAGCGCGGCGAGGGACGCCCGGAGCTCCGTCGGGTGGTGGGCGTAGTCGTCCATGACGGAGACCGGCCCGCGGTTCAGCCACTGGAGCCGGCGCTGGACGCCGCTGAACTCCGAGAGCGCCTGCGCCATCCGCGGCATCGGCATCTCCAGCGAGTGCCCGACCGCGATCGCCGCCAGCGCATTCTTCACGTTGTGCTCGCCGGGAATCGCCAGCTCGAACGGGCCGAACAGCGCCTCGCGCCGCAGGGCGTCGAACCTCCACCGGCCGTTCTGCACGCGGATGTTGATCGCGCGCCAGTCCATCCCGGGGCCGAACCCGAACGTCTCGACACGGCCCCGCGCCGCGCGGACCGCGCGCGCGCAGTTCGCGTCCTCGCCGTTGATGACGATCGTTCCCTCGGGGGGGACATGCGAAATAAAAACAGCGAAGCTGGAAATGATCTCGTCGATGTCGCGGTAATAGTCGAGGTGGTCCTCCTCGATGTTCGTCACCACCGCCACGTGCGGATACAGGTTGTGGAACGACCGGAAATGCTCGCACGCCTCCGCCACGAACGGCTCGCCCTTCCCCGCCCGGCTCGACCCGCCCAGGTCCGGAATCCCGCCCCCGACCACGAACGACGGGTCGTACCCGCCCCGGTCCAGCATGTGCGCCGTCATCGCGCTCGTCGTGGACTTGCCGTGACACCCCGCGACCGCGATTCCGTACCGGTCGCGCATCAGCTCCCCGAGCAGCGTCGCATACTTCACGATCGCCAGCCCCCGACTCCGCGCCTCGATGATCTCCGGATTCGTCTCGTCCACCGCCGCCGTCACCACCACACGCGTCGTCTCCGGCGGCACGTTCGCCGCCGCGTGCCCGATCGAGACCCGCGCTCCCTTCAGCGCCAGCTCGTCCGTCACCTCGCTCCGCCCCATGTCGCTGCCGCTCACCCCGATCCCGCGGCTCAACAGAATCCGCGCCGCACCGGACATCCCGATGCCGCCGATCCCGACGAAATGAAACAGGGCCATGGACTCCCCTCTCAGCGACTGCACCGCCGGTGGAGCGACCCGCGGCAGCAGCGGACACTGCCCCCAGGTCGCACGGATCTTTCCTTTTGCCTGGCGCTTCATTGCCAGATCTTTATCGGTCGCAGAGGCCGGTCATCCACAGCGCCGGGACGAAAAAAGAGCGGCGGTTTCACGGGGGGGAGATACAACCGTCGCGTGCCCCGAACCCCTGGACCGGCCGGCTGGAAGCGGCTCGAGAGCGCCCGGGGGGCGGCGGGGCTGCTGGCGGCGCTGCGGCAGGACGCGGCCGACGGCGCGGTGTTTGCGGTGCACGACTCTGGCCCCGGCATTCCGCCCGAGGCCCGCGACAAGCTGTTCGACGCCTTCTTCTCGACCAAGCCGGACGGGCTGGGCATGGGGCTGGCGATCAGCCGGACCATCGTCGAAAATCATGGCGGGCGCCTGGGGCTCGACACCTCGGCTGAAGCGGGCACCCGCTTCGTCTTCAACATCCCGTCGATCTGACCGGCGCGGGCCGGCAAGGGAGCGCGATTGAACACCACCGCCGAAACCGTCTTCGTCGTCGACGACGACCTGTCGGTGCGCGAAGCCCTCTCCAGCCTGATCCGCTCGGTCGGCTATCAGGTGCAGACCTTCGCCTCCGCCGTCGACTTCCTGCAGCAGCCGCGCCCGGCCTGCGTCTCGTGCCTGGTGCTGGACGTGCGCATGTCGGGTTTGTCCGGGCTCGACCTGCAGGGCGAGTTCGCGCGCTCGGGCGAGCCGATCCCGATCATCTTCATCACCGGCCACGGCGACATCCCGATGGCGGTGCGGGCCATCAAGGCCGGCGCCGTGGAGTTTCTCGCCAAGCCCTTCCGCGACGACGACCTGCTGGCGGCGATCCGCAATGCGCTGGCCCAGGACCGGGCCAGCCGCAGCGAGGCGGCCGAGCTGGGCGAGCTGCGGAGCCGCTACGCCACCCTCACCGGGCGCGAGCGGGAGGTCATCGTCTTCATGGTGCGGGGGATGCTCAACAAGCAGGCCGCGGCGGAGCTCGGCGTCTCGGAGATGACGGTCAAGGTGCACCGCCACAACATCATGCACAAGATGAAGGTGCGCTCGCTGCCCGACCTGGTGCGGATGATGGAGCGGGTGAACGCCCGCTAGGCGCGGCCCGCGGGGTGTCGCCCCGGCCGGCCGTCAGCCGTCGGCGAGCTTGATCTTGAGGGAGTAGTCGGTCGATTCGTGGCGCCGCGCCGCGCTGCGCATCAGGTAGACGCGGATGCGGTAAGCGCCGGCCCGGTCGAGCTGCGCCCGGAAATGGCCGGGCCGGGCGGCGCTGGAGCCAACGAAGAGCGCCTCGTCGCCCTCGGGCGGCAGCACGTTGAAGTAGGCGGCCCCGTTGCCGGCCTTGAAGAGCACCGTGAGCGCCTGGCCCGCCCGGGCCGGGACGAGGTGGTCGATCGTATCGCGCC
>JABWAY010000320.1 GCA_013360825.1 Candidatus Brocadiia bacterium
TATTACCCCGAGATCGCCGGCATGGCTCAGGACGGCGGGCTGGAAGCCGCGGTCACCCCGTCGTGACGGACTGAGAGAGGGCCGCAGCACCGTCGCCGCCGCCACCAGGCACGCCCAGACCCCGAGGAACAGCAGGACGCCGCGCCCCGCCGCCGCCGGCCCGTCGATCACTTCTTCGTAATCTCAAACGCCTTCGTCGCCAGGACCCGCCCCTGCTCGTCCTGAATCTCCACCTTCGCGCTCCCCGCCATCGACGCGTCGATCCGCTTCATCGCCCAGGTCCGGTACGGCGTCGCCGCCGGAATCGTCACCCAGCTTCCGGTGGACTTGCGCCCGTTCAGCGTCCAGACCGGGCGCACCCGGCAACCCTTCGCATTCGTCACCTTCATCCAGGCGTAGACCTTCCCCGCCTTCCCCGCCACCCTGCCCAGGGAGTCCGACGGCTCCTTGTCCCGCACCGCGCTGCAGATCGTCAGCCGGTCCACCTGCACTCCCACCCCCGCCGGCGGCGCCTCCGCCTGCCGCGCGGCGACCGGAACCGGTTCCCCGCTCACCGCGCGCGCCACCGCCGCCGCCATCATCCCGGCCGGGGCCGGAGCGACGCGCACGGGTGCGGGACGGGGGGGAAGCGTGACGAGTTCGACGGGAGCCTCGGGGACCCGGTCGGGGGGCGCCGGCACGGCCGGGACCGCCCCGCGCAGGGCGCGCTCGCCCGCGGAAAACAGCCCGATTCCAAGACCCATGGCGACGAGGGTGCCGAGAACAATTCTGCGATTCATGGCGGACTCCCGGGGAGAGGGCCGGAGAGAAGGACCAGAATCCTTCTTCGTCCCCCCGGGGCCGGAAATTCAGGCCCCTCACCGGATTCGACTCAATTCCCTACTTCGGCGCAGGTGCCTCGGCCTCGAACGCGCCCTTCGCCCGGAAGACCAGCGGTCCCGTCACTCCCGAGCGCGGCGTCTCGCGGCGGCCCTCGAACGTGACGTTGAGGTCCCCCTCCAGGTCGCGCCCCTCGCGCCGCGTGACACGGACGGTCCCCTTCGGCCCCGACCCGACATACCAGACGGTCTCGCCGCCGAATTCGCGCACCCACATCACGCCGTCCACGATCTCGTCGCCTCGAAGCGCGAGCCAGACGCGGATTTCGGTCCCCTCCTCCTTCCGGGCGAAGACCACGACGTCCTGGTCCCCGGAGACGACGGTCACGAGCTGGCCGCCCTCGAGCGCGGAGTATTTTCCGGGAAGTTCCGGCGGGTCGGCCAGCGCCGCGTCGCGCAGCCACCGGCCCGTTTTCAGCGTGTACTGCCGTTCCGGGCCGTACGAGGCGACCAGCGGATCCTGCGCCGCGCACCCGGCCACCGCCACGATCAGCATCGCCGCCGAAATCCTCATGCCGGCCACGCTATCAAACCTCCCGGACCCCGTCCCGGATCTTCTCCCCGCCGTTCTTCCTTGCCAGCCGCCGCCCGGGCGGGTACCACTTCGCCCTTCAGCCCACCCCCAACCTTTGCCGAAAACCACTTCGGAGGCCGGTGTCTCCATCCATGAAGAAACGCCCCCTGGCAACAGCCCCCGTGAAAGCGGGGACTCCTTCGAAGAGGACGCGCATGGCCGAGGATCGAGTGGAGCCTGGATCTGCGACGTCGTCGGCCCCGGCGGTGAAGGCGGGGCGCGGGTCGCGGGTGTCGGTGGTCCCGATGGCGGGAGAAGGGGCGGCGGAGCCGGCGCCGCGGAGACGCGGGGCGGCGCATGTGCCGCAGACGGCGGAGTCGCTGGCCAAGCGCCAGCGCGAGATCAGCGTCAGCGAGTTTTTCGCGAAGAACCGGCATCTGCTCGGGTTCGACAATCCGAAGCGTGCGCTGATGACGGCGGTGAAGGAGGCGGTGGACAACTCGCTGGACGCCTGCGAGGAAGCCGGCGTGCTGCCGGACCTGCTGGTGGAGATCCAGATGAAGTCGGAGGACCGGTTCCGGCTGATCGTGGAGGACAACGGCCCCGGGATCGTGAAGGCGCAGGTCCCGAAGATCTTCGGGAAGCTGCTCTACGGGTCGAAGTTTCACACGATGAAGCAGTCGCGCGGGCAGCAGGGGATCGGGATCAGCGCGGCGGGGCTGTACGCGCAGATCACGGCGGGGCAGCCGGTGCGGATCGTGACGCGGACGGGGGCGAAGAAGCCGGCGTACGAGTGCGAGCTGCACCTCGACACGACGAAGAACCAGGCGGAGCTGGTGCATGAGAAGGAGACGGACACCTGGCACCGCGATCACGGCACGCGCGTGGAGCTGGAGTTCGAGGGGAAGTATGAGAAGGGGCGCCGGTCGGTGGATGAGTACATCCGGCAGACGGCGATCGCCAACCCTCACCTGACGCTGACGTACATCTCCCCGCTCGGCGAGAAGACGGTCTACCCGCGGCAGGTGCAGACGAACCCGGAGCCGCCGAAAGAGATCAAGCCGCACCCCTACGGCGTCGAACTCGGGACGCTGATCAAGATGATGCGGTCGACGGGCGAGAAGAAGATGCAGGGGTTCCTGTGCAACGACTTCTCCCGGGTTTCCTCACAGATCGCCCACGAAATCCTCGGAAAGGCCGGGCTCACGTCGAATACCTGGGTGCAGTCGGTCGGCCTGAAAGAGGCCGAGGCGCTGCACAAGGCGATCCCGCAGGTCAAGATCATGGCCCCGCCGACGAACTGCATCTCGCCGATCGGCGAGGACAGAATCCTGGCGGGGCTCAAGGCGACGGTGAAGGCCAAGTGCTACGTCGCGACGACGCGCCGGCCGTCGGTGTACCGCGGAAATCCGTTCCTCGTGGAGGCCGCGATCGCGTGGGATTGCGACGGGATGGACTCCGAGGATCCCGTCACGCTCTTCCGCTATGCGAACCGGGTCCCCCTTCTCTACCAGCAGTCCGCCTGCGCGATCGCCCAGGCGGCGACGGAGACCTCCTGGAAGAACTACGGCCTTTCCCAGCCCCGCGGGTCGCTGCCCCTCGGCCCCGCGGTCCTGTTCATCCATTTCGCCTCCGTCTGGGTCCCGTTCACCAGCGAATCGAAGGACGCGATCGCGAACTACGCGGAGGTCGAGAAGGAGATCAAGCTCGCCCTCCAGGAGGTCGGCCGGAAGATCGGGACGTTCATCCGGCAGCAGGAGCACGCGCAGCGGGAGGCGAAACGGAGGCAGATTTTCGAGCGGTACGCGGCGATCCTGTCGTTCTCGCTTGCGTACCTGCAGCAGAAGGGTGCGGTCGGGGAATCGAAGCTGGCGACGGTGCAGAAGCAGGCCGACCGGATCAACGGCTGGCTGGTGAAGATCGCGAAACGTGAGAGTGCGCTGGCCGACCGGCTGATCAAGGGATCGCTGGTTGCGGTGGACAAGGACGTCCATGTCGTGGCCGACACGCCCGCGGAGCCCCCTGCGGATACGAACGAGTAACCCCCTGTCACCTGACCCGGAGACCCGGCGATGATCGCCCCGATCAAGAAGAACGAAAAGGTCCTGCGCCAGCTGTCGAACCTCGCCGCGGAGGTGACCGCCGAGGTCAAGTCGGCGAAGAACCCGAGCATCGACATCCCGCTCCGGAACCTCTCGAACGTCAATTTCAACCCGAAGAAGCTCATCATCGAGATGGGGAAGGCGAAGCAGTCCCGGGAGTTCTACAACATCTCGATGGCGCGCAAGTTCATGCAGACGTTCCTGGTGGCCGAGAAGTGCAAGAGCGTGCTCGACGAGGGGAAGACGACGAGCATCCGCGACCTGTACTACATGGCAAAGCGGGACATCCCGGGGACGAGCGAGAACACGTTCGAGGAGCAGGTCGAGAGCGACCCGATCATCGAGGACCTCGAGGTGACCGCGGACGCCCTGCGCGAGGAGCTGGGGCTGTTCGCCTCGAACAAAGGCGCCCTGGTCGGCGAGCTCACGCTGCGGGACATGGGCGACACCATCGACGGCCGCCGGATGGGCTCCGGCGGCTGGTCGATCCCGTCGATCGTCGAACCCAACATCATCCAGTTCAAGAAATGCGACGCGAAGTTCATCCTTCTCGTCGAAAAGGACGCGGTCTGGCGGCGCCTGAACGAGGACAAGTTCTGGAAGAAGCACCGGTGCATCCTGCTGCACGGTCAGGGCCAGCCGCCGCGCGGCGTCCGCCGGCTGCTGCACCGGATGGTGAACGAGCTGAAACTGCCGCTCTACGTGTTCGTCGACAACGACCCGTGGGGGTACTACATCCACAGCGTCATCAAGCAGGGGTCGATCAACCTCGCCTACGAGTCCGTCCGCATGGCGGTCCCCAGCGCCCGGTTCCTCGGCCTGTCGAGCTTCGACAAGGCGGAGTGGAAACTGGACGACCGGGTGATCATCCGCCTGAACGACGAGGACGTGAAGCGGGCGAAGCAGCTTCTCGAGTACCCCTGGTTCCAGAAGAAGGAGTGGCAGAAGGAGATCCGCAACATGCTCAAGCTCGGCTACAAGCTCGAGCTGGAGGCGCTCTCCAACCGCGGCATCAGCTTCGTGACGGAGGAGTACCTGCCGAAGAAGATCCGGGACAAGGCGTTCCTCGACTAACTAGCTCCACGATGAAATTGTGCCATTCAGACGACGCGGTTTTCGACGGCATGCAAGGAGGAGACCGGAATCGATGTCGGTGAACATCGATGAGGATCGAATGGCACAAGAGCATCGTGGAGTTACTCAGGTCGCCCCCCTACTTCTTCCGCGCCTCCAGGGCCTGCACGACCGCCAGGGAGATGTCGTACCCCGTGTGCGCGTAGATCACCGCACGACGGCCCAGCCGCTCGTCCACGCCGCCCTTCCCCGCATCCTCGACGGCCTTGTTCGGCTCGACGGCCAGAACGAGCGTGATGCCGTTCGCCTCGCAGTACTTCGCGATCTCCTCCCGGATCTCGTCGTAGAGCGCCGAAATCCCGGTATCCAGCCGCTCCTTCACCTCCTGGTTCCACGCCTTCATCATGTACTCCGCCTTCGCCTGGATCTGGATGATCTCGATCTGGAGGCTCTTGCGGACCTTGTCGCCGAGTCCCGGGGTGTCCCGCATCGCGATCTTCTCCTTCGCCTGGTCCTCCAGCTCCTTCACGAGCTTCTCCTGCGCCTGCTTCTCCTTCTCCAGTTCCTCCGTGAACTCCCGGACCCGGGTCCAGGCGTTGAAGATGGCGGACATGTTCACGGTCGCGATCTTCTCGGCGGTCGGGCGCGGGGGCGGCGCCGGCGGGAGCACGATCTTGCCCGGCCCGGGGGGCACCGGCGGAACGTCCGTCTGGGCGAACACAGGGGCGGCGAGCAGGAGGGCGAGGAGGATCAGAAGCGGACGCATCGGGACTCCTTGGGAGAATGTGCGGGGTTGGGGACCGGTCGTCTGTGCGGAGGATATCGGGAGGGTCTCAGTTTGTCAGCCTCCGCCTGGACCGGATTCCCGCGCCGGGGCCGGGGGGACTCAGGGTCCGGGCCTGTCCATGCCGATATAGGAGCGTCCCGCAGGGCTTGCGTGCGGTCCTCGAGACGTGCCCGCCGGCCTCCCTCCTGCCGATCGGCCCACACTCACACACCACACCCGGACTCACGGCGGACTTCACCATGGTTCTCAGCCTTCGCTCGATTCAGTCCTGGGCCCCCTCCGGCACCTACGCCCTCGGCGCGCGGGATCTCCGCGACGGCCGCGTGAGCGGGCTCCGCAAGTCCACCGGCGACCTCTGGTGCGGGCAGGTCCTGGGCCCGAAGGACCGCCCCGTCAACGTCGAGCTCGACCTCGGACCGCGCGCCGAACACTTCTGCGAGGGCGACTGCGAAGGAGTCTGCCGCCACATCATCGCGCTGGCGCTCGCGGTCGCGGGAAGGACGGAGGCACCCGCCGGGGACGCCGCGGCGCACTGGGAGGACCGGTTGGGTGCGCTGGCCTCGGCCTGCG
>JABWAY010000321.1 GCA_013360825.1 Candidatus Brocadiia bacterium
GCGCCGCTTCCCGCGCCTCGTCCCGCTTCCCCTGCCCCTCCAGCGCCCGGGCGCGGAGCAGCCACGCCGCAACCCCGAACGACGGGAGCAGCCGCCCGCGGGACTCCAGCTCCAGCACGCCTCCCAGCACGGTCAACGCTCCCGCCGGATCCCCCACCGCCAGCAGCGCGCGGGCCCGCAGACAGTGCGCCTCGCACCAGTCCCGGATGTCCTCCCCCTGAACCAGCGCGGGAAGCCCGGACTCGAGGCAGGACAGGGCCTCCGCCGGCGCGCCCTCGCCCAGGAGCACCCGGGCGCGCAGCAGCGTCAGCCGCGCCCCCATCGCCACGCCCAGCGACCCCAGCGTCGGCACCACCTCGTCCAGCCCCTTCCGCGCCTCCGCCGTCTTCCCCGCCAGCGCTTCGCACTCCGCCCGGCGCATCCGCGTGTACGCCGCATTGACGGGCCTGCCGAGTTCCAGGAAGAGCGCCTGGGCGCGTTCGAACGAGCGGAAGCTCTCCCCCCACTCGCCGCACATCGCCAGGATCTCTGCGAGATTGGACATGTGAAGGGCGAGGGCGGACCGGTTTTCCGTCGTGGTGTCGACTTCCACGGACTCCCTCAGCAGCGGAACCGCCTCCAGGTAGCGGTCGACCACCGCGAGGGCGATCGCGAGCACGTTCGAGGTCTCCGCGATCGCATCGCGGCGGTTTGTCTGCCGGGAGAGTTCGAGCGACTCCCGGGCGAATGCGAGGCCGCGCTCGAATTCTCCCTGCGCCTGATGCCGCCCCGAGCGGAGGATCAGGATGCTCGCGAGCCGGACCTTCAGCCCGTGCGCCCGGGCATGTTTCTCGGACTCCTCCAGCGCCGCATCGCCGCGCGGCCAGAGTCCCAGCATTCCGCAGGCATGGGCAAGATCCCAGAGCACCTCGGCCAGGAGGATCGGCGACGCGGCCGCCCGGGCTTCCTCCAGAGCGTCCTCCAGGCAGGGCAGCGACTCCGCATACCGGCCGACCAGCCGGAGGGAAGTGGCGTGCGAGAAGAGCGCTCGCGCACGGAACCAGCAGTCCTGTTCCGGCCAGGCAGGACTGCGCCGCGCGGCCTCGAGAGCCGGGGCGAGCCTCGCCAGCGCGCTCGACAGATTGCCGCGTTTCACCGAGGCCTTCGCGATCAGCATGGCCGCCTTGAGGACCGCGATTTCATGCCCGGGCCCCCGCGCCACGGCCCGGCGATGGACCTCCGCCAGGTTTTCCGCATCATCCGCAAAGATCCTCCAGCCGGCGCGGTCATGCCGGTCGCGCTCGGCGGGGAGCTCGAACACCCGGAAGAACCAGCCTTCGTGCCGGAGCTCCACCGCCCCGCGGTCCGCCCCGTCTGCCAGCCGTTTCCAGGCGTGCTCCCGCACCGGCCGGTAGAGCTGGAATCTGAGTCCGTCCAGGCCCTCCCGGACCGACAGCAGGCTCCGCCTCGCCAGGTGGACCGCGGCCTCGCTCCCCCTCATCCCTCCCCCCTCCGGGCCCGGCTGAACCACGAAGTCCGCCGCTTCCGGCGAAAACCCCCCGTGAAAAACCGCCAGCTGGCGCAGCGCCTCCCGGTCGGCCGCGTCCAGCTGCTCCTCTCCCCACTCGATCGCGCCCTGGAGAGTCTGCTGGCGGCGGGTGATGTCCTTGCGCGTGCTGCGCAGGAGCTGGAACTTCTGGCCGAGTTTCCGGACGAGCTCCGCGGGCTGGAGGATCCGGGACCTCGCGGCGGCCAGCTCGATCGCCAGCGGAATGCCGTCGAGCTCGGAACAGATCGTCGCGACGTCGGCGGCGTTGGCCTCCGTCAGGGCGAAGTCCGGCCGCGCATCCCGGGCCCGATCGACGAAGAGGCGGACCGCGTCGCCGGCGGCGATTCCGGAGAGGGAGCCGTCCCCGGGCGGGGACGGAAAGGGTTCGAGCCGGATCTCGTCGATCCCCGCTCCCGGAAGCGAGACGCGGCTGGTGACCAGGAAGGACGTTCCCGGCGCCCGGGCGCGCCACCGGCCGAGGAGCGGCTCGATGAGCCCGAGAAGATGGTCCGCGGTATCCAGGAGAATCAGGGACGCGGGGCGCGACGCGAGCTGGTCGCCCGCTTCGGCAATGCCGTCCCCTCCGCGCACCTGCCCCCCGAACGCCGCGATGACCGAAGTCGCGACGGCCTCGGGCGTCTCCGCGTCCGAGAGATCCGCAAACCAGCATCCCCCGGGAAACCGCTCGAGCGCGTCGGCCGCCGCCCGCACCGCGAATCGCGACTTCCCCACCCCGGCGGCGCCGGTGACCACGACCACGCGTCCCGCCTGCCCGTCCAGAAGTCCGGCAACCCGCGCGAGCTCGGTCCCGCGCCCCACGAAACTCGAGGTCTGTCCGGGCAGGTTGGTGGGGAGGGCGGTGAGGGTGCGGAGGGCGGGAAAGCGCCGCGCGGCCATGGAGGGCGGGAGCAGCTGCAGGATCCGTTCCGGCCGTTCCAGACCGCGCAGCCGGTGCTCGCCCAGATCGATGTGCGGCAGCGGGGCGATCGCTTCGGCGGCCTGCATCGCCGCGGCCCGCGAGAGGAGAATCTGTCCGCCGTGCCCGGCGGTCATCAGCCGCGCGGCCCGGTTCACGTCCGGGCCGAAGAAATCCTCGCGGCCGGTCGCCGGGTCCTCCTCGCGGAGCGGTGTCCCGGCGTGGATTCCGATCCGGAGTTCGAGCGGATCCGGAAACGCCGCCGCGCGCTCCGTCAGGGCCACGGCGCCGCGGACGGCTCCGGCGGCGGCCTCGAAGGCGAGCATCGCGGAGCCGGACGTGGACTTCACGATCCGCCCGCCGCCCAGGCGGGCGCATTCCTCGGCGGCGGCATCGAGCGCCAGGAGCGCCGGCTCGACACGGCCCCCCAGGCGCTGCCAGAGCGACGCTGCGTCCTCGACTTCGACGAAAACCAGTGTCACGGCCGTCACGGAGTCCATCGCTTCAACCTCCCGCGCAACCGGCGTCCCGGTGCGCCCGGGAATTCCCGTCCCATCATGACGCTTCGGCGGCGCCCGGCGCTCATGATATCGCCGCCGGGGGATCCGGGTCCGGATCGACCGGACCGTTTCCGGTGCGCGTGGTGGTTCCCGGGTTCCAGTGCAGGAATCCGCGGTGTTTCCTGTAGAAGAGCCAGACGAGGGGGATCCAGGCGAGGCCGAAGACGGCGCCGAGTCCCGCCCCGGCCCAGGCGCGGGACGGGGCGGAATCCAGGGTGAAGAGTGCCGACGCCAGGTGGTTCAGGCCGAGCACGCCCCCCGCCATGAGGAGGAACGGGAGCGTGACCGCGGCGAGCCGCCCGAGGGTCTCGAGGCCGCCCCTGGACACCGCCTTGAGGGAGAGGGTGAGAAAGAAAAAGGCGGTGACGGCCATCCCCGCCGCCGTGGCGAGGCCGGCGATCCGGAGATCCATCCGATCCCGGTAGACCCAGACCAGGACGCCCAGCGTCGCCACGCCGAGAAGCTGTGCCGCGATCCCCGCCCACCAGCGCTTGACCGTCACCAGGTGCTTCCAGGCCAGCGTCCCGACGCAGGGCCAGTAGACGGCGAGAAGCAGGATAAAGAGGACCTCCGCCCCGGGGGCGTACCTCGGGAAGAGAGCGGCGAGAATCGGCGGAATGACGAGTGCCCCGCCGCCGATCAGCAGGGCCATTCCCCACGCGGCGAAGCGGCCCGGAAGAACGACCCAGGGTGCGAGGTCCTTTTCCGACGTGACGGTCGCGAGCTTCGAGGCCAGGTTCGGAATGTAGACCTTCCCGATGGCCTGCGGCAGCGCGAGCACGTACCGGGTGATCCGCACGGCGAAGTAGTAGAGCCCGAGGGTCTCGAGCGTGACCAGTTCCTGGAGAAAGACCCGGCCGGCGATGATCGCGAGCGTGTCGGAGAATCCGAGGATCAGCGTCGGCAGGCCCAGCGAGAGCGCGGTCCTGAGCCCGGCGCGCGTGCAGCGGAACCGGGGACGGGGTCTCAGCTGGCGCAGCGCCATGGAAATGGAGCAGATCCCGACGATCAGACCGGACAGGACGTAACCGACCACGCCGAACCGCCAGAGGCAGACCGGAAGGACAAGGAGCGGCAGGAGATTCCCCGCAAGGGTCACGAGCGAATCCGCCTTGAAACTCTTCTCCGCCTTCAGAATCGAGGAGATCAGCCCGAAGAGGGTCCAGACGAAGGTCGCGCAGCATCCGATGAGCAGGACGAGCTGGAACTCCTCCGACGACTTCTGCCACCAGCGGGCCAGGAGAAGGGGGAGGAGGATCGCGGGGATCCCCCCTGCGACGGTCAGGACAAAGACGGAGTCGCGGACATCGTCGGCGAGCGCATTCTCCCCCCTGGCCCGGAGGTGCGGGACTTCCCGGAGCACGGCGAAATGGGTGCCGAGGGGGTAGTTCTTGATCGTCTCCGTGACGGAATCGACCATCGCGAGCAGGCCGTTCGCGGCGGGGGAGATGAAATGCGGCGTGATGAACCCGCTCGGGATGCCGGCCAGCATCGAGAGGAGGCTCGTCCCGCCGACCCAGAACGCGTCGCGCGTGGCCTTTTTCAGCGCCATCGCCGCCCTCCGGGCCCGGCGGGCAGGCGCCGGACGGGAGTCGACCGGCGCGGCACCCCGGGGCGGGCGCATCCC